>NZ_JADBUE010000077.1:0-2887 GCF_020245805.1 Microcystis sp. M179S2
GATAGCTTTTCCTTCTTTAATCCACCGTCTGGCCCGACTGGATTTGGTGGGCATCAAAGGTTTTCCGTCTTTTGAGATAACAGGAACTCTTGCCATGGAGATAATCATTAAGAGTAAAGTTAAAGTCCCTTACCGCAACACAATCAAGATGTCTTGTCTAACAACGCTTTACCAATAAAGCTTAGAGGGAATCCGAACTAGGGAAGTATTCGGAGGTCTGTGCCAGATTGTGTCTCGATGCGGTAGTCTCTACTTGCGGCGCCTAAATTGGTCTAGGCAAGCCCCGTCGCTTTTAGGGCGGGGTTAGTGACGGTTAGATTGTGGGGGTGAGTACGGGGGTTTTGTTTTGCCAGCTTTCTGGCCATTGGATCGCGTCGGCACTGAAGGCGAGGGGATCATTGGCTAGGGGAGAATGGAAGGGTTCTTCTACCAGCGCGAATTGACCGTTATCGAAGGGAATTCCCGCAGCGGGGCGATCGAGGTAGAATCTCTCTCGGATTCCCTTCTCCGCTTGTTTTAAGGCCCGGTGGTGACAGTAGGGGTTATTGCCGCGGCGATCGAAGAAAACATGAGCCGTCCAACTACAACCACCGCGGCAGAGTTCGGCGAACTCGCAGGTTTTACAGAATCCCCAGAGATGATCGGTTCCCTTCGGGGTTCCCGCACCGAGGTTGAAGCGCAGTTCTTCGGCCTCTTCGATAATCTGGCGCAGGGAGCGATCGCGGATATTGCCCCCGGTATAGGCCGCGGTGGGAAGGGAGGGACAGCCTTTGATCGCTCCGTCGGCCTCGATACCCAGTGCCGCCAGTCCGGCACTACACCCCTGCCAGAATGTCCACGCATCCCCTCCCCGCAATAAACGTTCGTAGGGGCCGTAATAGCCGATATTGTTGCCCGGTTGTACGTCTACCCCCTCGCGTCGCGCTCGCTCGGTGACACGGGCGACCATCGGGTATAGTTCTAGGAGTTCGTAGGGTTGCAGGAGAATTTCCGAGTTATCGGCGGCGTTACCCATCGGGACGGTTAACTGGATCTGCCAGGCAAATACGCCCGCATCGCGTATTTTTTCGTAGATGCGGGGAAATTCGGGGGCAGAAAGGCGATTGATCTGGGTATTGCAACCGAAGGGGATACCGGCTTGTTTGAGGTGGCCCATGGTGCGGAAAGCCCATTGCCACGAACCTGGTTTCCCCCGCAGGCGATCGTGGGTAGCCTCTAATCCGTCCACGGAGACGGAGACGACTTTGATCCCCGCGTCTTTCATCTTTTGGGCGGTGTCGAGGGTGATGCCGTAGCCGCCGGTGGTGACACCGCAGATCATGCCCGCGTCGGTGATCGCCCGGGCGATATCGAGCCAGTCGGGACGGAGGAAGGCCTCTCCCCCGATCAGGGTAACTTCTTTGATGCCCACTTCGGCCAGTTGACGGACGAGATCGAGGGCCTCTTCAGTGGTAAGTTCGTGGCTACGGGTGTGGCCGGCGCGGGAACCGCAATGCTGACAGGCGAGGTTACATTTTAGGGTAATTTCCCACACGGCGTAGCTGATGCGACGGTATTCGGTCATTGGAATTATCCTCGATTTAGGCGTAGTAAGTACGACCGCCACCGCCACCGCTGGTCGAGCCGTATACTTGTTGCATCCATCCCCCGACGATCGCTTTTAAGTCTTCTTCGGTTAGGGTTTTGAGTTCGTCATCGGTGGCGATTTCGTCCAAAACCTTTAAACGAAAATCGGGATCGGTTGCTAGTTTTTCGGTAAAATTCGGGGTGCGATCGAAAGACATAGTTAGCTCCTTAGAAGTTTAATACTCGATAAAATTTATGAGTCGGTTGCAATTAGAAATCCCGGAAACGATCTGCCGGTAATCCGTACATCGGTCGAGCGATTCCGTCACCTGGAATAGGCCATTTAGGCTTGCGGTTGGGTGGCAGACCGTACATCGGACGAAATCGAAAACCGCCGATAAATCCACCTGCGACCGCCGCTAAATCTTCCTCGCTTAAATCTGTAACTTCTTCATCGGGGCGATCGGACTCTAGAATTCGTGCGGTGTATTCCTCGAATTCCTGTGGTGTGAAATCGAACCCCGCAGCCTTGACGATCTCGCTGCATTCTTCTTTGCTATTCACCGATTGGATTCGGGAACGGAAGGATTCATCGGAGGCGACTTTTTGATAAAAAGCGTGAACTTGTTCGAGAGCCATAAGTTAACTCCTGTTAGAATTTGAGAGTGATGGGAGGATACGGTTGGTAGATAAGCTGTTCAGCATTTAAATTGCTTGTGGAGATGAGGCACTCTTGCAAGAGGCAACACCCCCCAACTCCCGCGACGGGGGAGATTCAGCTAATCTAACGATAGGCGGTTATAGCGGTTTTCACAGAAGTGAGTCCCGATTGAAACGCTGAAACGCCTATCTATCAAGGGATTTACTATACCTTATTAGACTGAAAACCGCTATAAAATGGGTCCTTGCTTAATATTCGGGAGTGATGGGAGGCTCGGTTGGTAGATAAATCCGGCAATGAGGGGCGGACGAATTATTTTTCCCAGTATTGTTGGTGGTTTTAGCAGTGCTCGTGCAAAACCGCCTTGAATGTTGCGAGTCTCGATCGCGCGATTGATCGCAGTTTCAAGAGATTCTTGAAAAGAGTTCACCTGTAGATCGGAAATATGAATTTTAGCCATGGTAATTAGACTCCTATTTAATAGGGTTAAGATTCGGGTTCGGCAACCTTCACGAAAGTTTCGGAAGGATTATAGTTGTCAGTGACAACCTGCGGACAGCGCAGACAAGCGGCTTTTCCTTCCTGTAACCACCAGCGACAGTTTTGCCGGATTCGACAGGGGGGAAGGGTATCGGTTACTTCTGCGAGTCCCTGTGCCAC
>NZ_JADBUE010000078.1:0-16926 GCF_020245805.1 Microcystis sp. M179S2
TAAATCCTTATCTGGCAAGAGACTTAATTGATTAGTTCGCTCTAGATAAAAAATAATTGACAAAAATCGCCAAATGCCTTTCTATATAAGGGTTCCATCCCTTATAACCCCCGTCCATTGCATAACAAAAACCGAAGAACCTAATTAACTTACATCTGATAACTAAATAACTAATTAACTTAAAACTTACATCTGATAACTGATAACTGATAACTGATAACTGATAACCTATGTGGACTCAAATTGCCCGACATATTGCCCAAACCACGGAAAAACCCTTTGAAATTGAGAAAAGTCGTCCCGTTAGTGGTGGCTGCATCAATCAGGGTTATGCCGTCACTGGCAATGGTTTAATTTATTTCGTTAAGATTAACCAAGCGAACCAAGAGGCCATGTTTGCCGCCGAAGCTTTAGGATTAAAGCAAATTCACGCTACCAAGACTATCAGGGTTCCGGAGCCAATTTGTTGGGGAATTGCCGAGAAATCTAGTTATTTAGTGCTAGAGTGGCTAGAATTCGGCGGTGGCAATAGCCAAAGCTGGGAAAAAATGGGGCAAAATTTAGCTCGTTTACATCAAGTTTCCCTATCCGATCGCTTTGGTTGGCATTGTAATAATACCATTGGTTCTACTCCCCAGATTAATACCATTAGTAACAATTGGGCGGATTTTTTCGCTCATCAGCGTATTGGCTATCAATTAAGACTTGCGAAGGAGCGCGGCGGCAATTTTCCCGACGAGGATCAAGTTATTCCCGCTATTAGCGAGATTTTGAGTCAGCATCAACCCCATCCCTCCCTTGTCCACGGTGATTTATGGTCGGGAAACGCGGCCATTACCGTCGATGGGGAACCAGTAATTTTAGACCCGGCCACCTATTGGGGAGACCGGGAGGTAGATTTAGCCATGACGGAACTTTTTGGCGGTTTTCCGGCGGCTTTTTATCGGGGTTATAACGATGTTTTCCCCCTCGATGCCGGTTATCAACAGCGCAAAACTCTTTACAATCTCTACCATATTCTCAATCACTTTAATTTATTTGGTGGTGGTTACGCTTCCCAGGCCAATCGGATGTTACAGGAAATTCTTTAAGGGTTTTACTTGTGAATATTTACCGAGGATAAATTATGTCTATTCGAGAAACTACTGTGATGAAAACTCCAGAGACAAAAGTATGGACTGATGCAGAGTTTATGGCGTTACCTGACGATGGTAATCGTTACGAATTAGTCAAGGGAGAGTTAACTAATATGGGGAATTCTGGGGCTTTACACGGTTATATTGCCATTATTTTAAGTGCTGCTTTATTCGCTTTAGTAACATCTCGAAAACTAGGGGTATTATTGGACTCCAGCACTGCTTTTACTATGAAAAATGGCAATAAACGTTCTCCTGATATAGCCTTTTTTGCCAAGGAACGTCTGCAAGGATTGGAAGAATTGCCGACGGGTTTTTTAGAAGGTGGGCCCGATTTAGTGGTAGAAATTCTCTCTCCAGGGAATACAGTGGCAGAAATCGAGGACAAAATTGCCGAATATTTTGCCAATGGGACTCGTTTGCTCTGGGTTATCAGTCCCCGTCAACACTATGTTTTAGTTTATCGTTGCGGGTACGAACCGCAGGGATTATTAACATCAGGAGATTTTCTGGAGGGGGAAGATGTGGTTCCGGGGTTCACTTTTCCGGTGGCTGATTTGTTTCAAAAACTATCTTTGTGACTCTTTCTTCTCAACAAATCGGCTAATAAATCGGCACTGTCACTAATGGCTAGATGAGAAGCTTGTTGGGCCATGGCGGCCAATTTTTCGGGATTAGACCATAAATCGAGGACTAATTCGCCTAAAAACTGAGCAGTTAACTCATTTTGACGGTAAAGATAAGCGGCTTGAGCTTCAGCGAAAACTTGGGCATTATAGAACTGATGGTCTTCGGCAGCAAAAGGATAGGGAATTAAAATTGAAGGCGTACAAGTGATCGCTAATTCTGTTAAAGTGCTGGCACCGGAGCGACTGATAGCCAGATTAGCTCTTTGCCATAATCCCGCCATATTGTCGTAAAAAGGCCGGGAAAAATAGTTAGAATGGCTCAAACTATCCGCTTCGGGGTCGTTTTCTCCCGTGAGATGCACGATATAAATGCCTTTTTCTAACCATTGGGGAGCGCTTTGTCGGACAATTTGATTAAGAGCCACGGCCCCTTGAGAACCACCGGCAACGACAATTAAAAAAGCAGTCTCTGGAATCGGTAAATCCAGGGACTGGGGAATGAGAAACTGCTCTCGTACAGGCGTACTAGCCCAAGTGGTGCGAGTGCCGGGTAAATAGCTGGCGGTTCCCTGAAAACCGAGGGCAACCGTATCGCACCAGCGACCGAGAACTTTCGTGACTTTGCCCGGTATGTAGTTAGATTCGTGTAGGATGACGGGAATATTGGCTAAACGAGCCGCTAAAATCGTCGGACCTGCGATATAACCCCCGGTGGTAAAAACTGCCGCTATCTGACGTTTTTTGATTAAACTACGCACTTGCCAAATGGCCCGCAGTTGACGCAGCAGAATCTTGAGAGTTTTTAACCCCAAACGGGTTTGAAACCCCTCAATGGGAATAGTGTGCAGGGGATAGGTTTTTGGAACTAAGGACTGTTCCAGACGGTCTGGAACTCCTAACCATTCAATCTCGTAATCCGGCAAGCGCTCGGCCAGGGCCAAAGCGGGAAATAAATGACCACCAGTACCACTAGCGGCAATCAAGAGACGGGTTGGAGTGCGTGCCATAATTCGAGAGAGGGTAAATTCAGTCCTAGAATGAAATAATCTACCATAGTTATTGATCCTTACACAAACTATCACTAATGCGTAACTTGAACACAATCCCCGATAAATTTTTTCGTCAATCCCTCAATTTTTCCCTATCGTTGCTGTTAGGTTTGGGTTTAACTTTTACCCTCGCTACCGGTTTGCGGGCCGAAAAGCCAGAAACTGCTCCGGCTAATTTAAAAACCCTTATCTCCAAAATCGAAACGGCGGCTAATCAGCGAGATATCAAGCAATTAATGGAGTTTTATAGTCCGAAATTTACTAATTCCGATGGTTTGACCTACGAAAAAACTAAAAAGGCTTTAACTCATTTTTGGGAACGTTATAACAATCTACAATACACCACGACTCTCGAATCTTGGAGTCGTTCCGGTGATAAGTTAACGGCCAATACAATTACTAAAATTACCGGGACGGGAAAGGTGCAGGGACGAGTGGTGGGAATGAATGCTACGATTAGTTCTCGTCAACAATTTCAAGGGAATAAACTGGTTTATCAGGAGATTTTAAGCGAGAGAGTCGAGTTAAGCACCGGCAAAAACCCTCCCAGTGTTCAGGTGAGAATTCCCGAGAGGGTGAAAGTGGGTCAAGAATTTGATTTTGATGTGATTGTCCGCGAACCTTTAGGGGATGATTTATTGGCCGGAACGGCGATCGATGAGAAAGTAGATATTGAGCGTTATATTAATACAAAGCCTCTAGAATTGGAATTATTACAGTCCGGCGGTTTATTTAAGCGGGTAAAAGCGCCGGCAACACCGGAAAATCGTTGGTTATCGGCGATTTTAATCCAAGGAGATGGGATTGTTGTCGTTACTCAACGGGTTAAGGTAGAAAAGTAATTTTTATCTAAGTAGGGTTTGCTGAAAAATCTTGTTGGTGGGGTGTGGGGTGTAGGGTTTTATTCCCCCCGTTCACTCCAATGGCTGGCACTTTCAGGCAATTTAATCCTTATTTTTGCCGTTTTTGAACCCTCAAAAATTAATTATGCAAGAGGTTTAATAAATACTCTGATTAAGCATAGAGGTGGGAAACATCGCTCGTCCATACTTTAAATTTTGTTAAATTTACTTGACCAAAAGAAGTTGTTAGGGCAGCATCGACGGCATCTAAGCCGCGAGTCATTAAAATCCGCCCGATTCTGGGGGTGTTATGACGAGCATCAAAAGTGTACCATTGATGGTCTAAATAGACTTCAAACCAAGCACTAAAATCCATCGGTAGGGGTTGGGAAGAAATACCGATATCTCCGAGATAGCCGGAGGCATAACGGGCAGGAATATTTAGGCAACGGCAAAAAGTCAAAGCTAGATGGTTAAAATCGCGACAAACCCCCGTTCTTTCCCGATAGACATCATAGGCGGTTTTCGTCACCCGCGCGTATTCGTAACCAAAACGAATGTGACTATGAACCCAATCACAAACCGCTTGTACCCTTGCCCAACCGGGGGGAGTTTGTCCGAAAAGTTCCCAGGCAATTTCCGCAAGCAAATCTACTTCGCAATAACGGCTACTCATTAGGTAGGGAAAAACTTGGGTTGGTAACTCTGCTAAAGGAATTTCTTGGGCATTCCAATTAACGATATCGGGTTTCCATTCATTCTCGATAACTGCTTCATTGTGAATGCGGATCTGTCCGTCGGGTAAAATTAGACGACTGGTTCGATTACCGAAGCTATCTAAAAATTCTTCTATTTTTGTTGCCGGTTCCACCTGCAAATTTTCCGATTGTCTAACTTGATTTAAAATTGAGGGGTGTAGATAAAGTTTTAACAACATGACCACGGGTAAGGGGGCATCAAAGCCAAATTCATAACCAACATGGATTAACATTAGGACTCCTATCTAAATGAAATTTTGTCAGGATTGGTAGAGATGAAACGCCAATAATCGCCAGACTGAAAAAAGTTAGGCCCGACTACTTAGTTAAAAGTTTGAGGAGAAAGTAATGGCCTGGTGCATCTCATTTTTGTAAATCTACTGATTTGGGATTTTTCAGGGGAAACTTTCTCCTAAAATTGGGTGTGTTACTTTCAGTTTTATCACTCAATCCCAGCTTTTGGGGGGTTCTACCCCCCAAACCCCGGAGCGCATTAGCTTTTCGGTGGGATGCTTACACGCGATTGTTCATATTTTTGTACCAATTTCAGAGTCACTGATAATTGCTGATTGTCGGTATTTCTGCAAATGTGGGATGCAGCCGTAATAGCCAAGCTGAAACCCGATAAGCTTTGTACAGAGTTACTTTTATTATAAACTGCTTCAACTAAAAGCTTTGTAACTTTGAAGACAAGCCATCGGCAGGATTAGCTCTATCGAAAAGAGTCTGGGGTGGATGGTTCCTCTAATAGACGGATTTCAATGGGGATGTAGGCCAGTTTAGCAAAAATCTTTTGTTGATAACTGACGGGCCACCATTCGTAAAGAAAAATTTCTAAAGGTCGCCAGAGGGCCACCCAACCACTAATTAATAATCCTTCTTCTAAGAAGTGAATAAATGTATCGGTGCCAAAACGACTAATTAATTCGCTGAGACTCAAACAAACAAAAAGAAAGGAGAGACCAATTAGCAAAGATATGCGTCCCTGTCGCCAAATTGTGCGTAATTTTCTTTGTTCTCCCTGTTGGCGATAGTCAAAATAATTATGTAAAGCTGAGGGTAACAGATGTCGGGCGGTATTCTGTTCGTTACTGGGAAGATAAAAGACTAATTTAAGGGGGGTATTTAGGGGGAATTCATCCACAGAGTTAATAATATAGTTTTCGGCGTTATCGTCTAAATCTCTATCTAAAAATGGCGCAGGATCGAGAGAATTAAAGACTTGCTGTAACTGATTAAGTTTAATTTCAATTAAGTAAGTTCCTTCCTCCTCTCGATAATAGGATTGTAATTTATTTACCAGTCTAGACATTAGTTATTAAGGTTAAGCAAATGGGGTGAACTGACACAACTAAAATCTACTAAGTAGGTAGGCACAATTATTTGTAGGGCGTTGGGTTTCATGCTTCAACCCAACCTACGTTCATCTTATATTTAATTCCACCCACCCACTTAGAAGTTACTTCATCTTGCTCATACAGGCTGAGAATTGAGCTATCTGTGGGAATATTTTAGCTGTATCAGTCCCAGATCATTAATTTAATTTAGCGACCAAAACCAGCGTACCAAAAATAGGTAACCATGGGGATTACTGTGGCTAAAACCAGTAAAACTATCACCCAAATCGTGGCGCTTTTATCGTCAGTTTCTTCTGCGGTAGTAAAGGTACTTTCGATATTAATTGTCGCTACTTCCGGCGGTCCGGGATCCGCTTCTCCAGAAAGTACCGCCGTTAGACGACGACTAGCATCGAGTAAAGCTTGATTATATTTTCCCCCATCTTTGAGGGGAACTGCCATAGTTTCCGAGAGGATACTATCAGCAATAGCATCGGTTAATAGGGGTTTTGCTTCCTCCCCAACCCGAATAGCAGTTTTATTGGTTAAAGTATCAAGGACGATGATAGTTTGATTGGCACGATCTTCGGAGTTAGGATACCATTCTCTCAGGATATCATCGGCTAAATTGTCAATTTTTTGACCGTAATCCAAGCGCCGGACTACCACCATTCTCACTTCCTGGCCGGTTTTTTCGGCGAGGTTTTTCAGATCTTTATTTAATTTTCCTTCGTTAGCGGCACTAATGGCCGAAACGGGATCGACTACATAAGTGGGCGCTCCGGGGCTTAAAATAGGGAGGTCATAGACTCCCATGGCAGCAGCCGGTGACAGGGAAACACCCAAGGCTACACAGCAGGAGAGAAGGAGAGAAGCTAATAATTTGAGCATATTGATTCGGTAAAATTCCTATAGAACATAATAGGGGAAAAGTTTACTGTTTTTTGATTAGGGAGACGGGAGACGGGGTGATGGGGAAGTGGGGAAGTGGGGTGATGGGGAAATTCAACTAATACCCTCAAACCCTAAAACCCCAACACCCAAACCCTTTTAACTGATAACTGATAACTGATAACTGATTATGAGTGATTTTGAGGAACTAGAGTCTAAAAAACGGGAAAAAGCCCTAGAAATGCAGGCCTATCGCGATAATTTGCTCTCACGGGTGACAAGATTACTAATTTCTCAAGATATCCACTTGGCGATCGATCATACCCTAGAACTGCTCTGTCAATTTACCCAGAGCGCTCACTGTTACATTATTCAATATTCCACCTGTCGTCAGCAGTGGAGTATGGTTTATGAATACTGTCACCCCGACTATCCGCAGGTTATCCCGATTCGGGAAGAATCACAAAATCTCTCAACGGAAACCTTTCCCTGGTTTTCTGAACAATTATTAAACGGTATTCCAGTTAAACTGAACTCTTTAGACGATTTACCTGCTACTGCTATCCCTGAAAGAGCTATTCTCGCTCATAGTTCTACTCCCTGTCTCTTAATCGTTCCCATGTGGGATAGTTGTGGGGTAACGGTGGGTTATCTGGGATTGGATGCAAGTGCAGAAAAGCAATGGACAAAGGAAGATGTCACCTTTGTGCGGTTGGTGGGAGAATTAATTGCGATCGCAGAAAGTAGATATGAAGCGGAAAAAGAATTAAAAGAGGCTAAAGAAGCGGCAGTTAAGGCAAATAAAGCTAAAAGTGAGTTTCTAGCTAACATGAGCCACGAATTACGCACTCCTCTTAATGCTATCTTGGGTTTTACTCGCTTAATATCCCGGGATAGCAGCATCAGCAGTGAATATCGGCAATATTTGGAAATTGTCAATCGTAGCGGAGAACATTTATTAGAGTTAATCAACGATATTCTAGAAATGTCGAAGATAGAAGCGGGAAGAACGGTTTTTAATCCCAGTAATTTCGATTTATACGCTCTTTTAGATAATATTGCCGAAATGCTACGCTCACAAGCGCAGGCAAAAGCTTTAAGCTTAATTTTTGATCGCAGCTCCGATCTGCCTCAATATATATGTACTGATGAAAGTAAATTGCGACAGGTGTTAATCAATCTCTTGGGTAACGGATTGAAGTTTACTGAGTCGGGAGGGGTGACTCTCCGGGTAAAATTAGGGGAGAAAAGAGAAGATTATCAGCGATTGCTCTGGGAAATTGAAGATACAGGACTAGGAATCGCTCCAGAGGAGATTTATAAGCTATTTCAACCCTTTAACCAAACGGAAACGGGACGAAAATCCCAACAGGGGACAGGATTGGGTTTACCTATCAGTAAAAAATTTGTTGAGTTGATGGGAGGTGCGATCGGAGTTAGTAGTATTCTGGGTCAAGGAAGTATTTTTAGTTTTGATATTCAGGTGGGTTTGGTGGGGGAAAATGAGATTAAAACCGAAACCAATAGGGCAAAAGTAATCGCTTTAGCCGAAAATAAGCCTAAATATCGGATATTAGTCGTCGATGATCGACCGGAAAGCCGTTTACTGTTGCTGAAACTCCTGGCTACCCTAGGATTATCCGTGCAAGAGGCCGCTAATGGTCAAGAAGCGATCGCAATTTGGCAAGCATGGCAACCTCATCTTATCTGGATGGATATGAGAATGCCGGTGAAGGACGGTTACGAAGCAACTAGGGAAATTCGGCAGTTAGAGGCTGATAATCGCGGAAAAACGGTGATAATTGCCCTAACTGCCAGTGCTTTTGAAGAGGATCGCGCCTTGGTTATTGCCGCCGGTTGTGATGATTTCGTGCGTAAACCTTTCCGAGAGGAAGTTATCTGGCAAAAAATGAGCGAATATTTAGGATTAAAATATATTTATGCCGATAATGAGCCAAATCAGCCCAATTATTCGCCAGTTTTCCTCGATTCCCTGCAATCCCTATTAAAATTAATCAGTCCCGTCTGGATTAGACAATTGCAACAAGCGGCGCGAGAATGTGATGATGAAAAAATTATCGCCCTAACCGCAGAAATTCCCCCCGATTATGCTACCCTTGCCCAAGGTTTACAACAGTTAGCCAGAGAATTTTCCTTTGATGCGATCGAAACCATCATTAGAGATTTAAACATATCTTAAGAGAGTATTTTATCTAGATCTCAAAAACGTGATATTCTAAAGGCATAAATCCCTAAATATGACAATTTTAAAGGATGAAACTGTTAAAAATGCTCATCGGTACTTGGTTAATACTACCGATTTTTTCTGTTCAAGCTCAAGTCCCCTCGCTGCCCCCAATTAAGCAAAATTCCCCCAATCTTGGTGATCTACCCAATGATCCCACCCAGCAGAAAAATTGGCTTTGTACCCAAGGAGATCAACGCATTGCCGTGGCTGCTAAAGAAGAGAAAGGTTGGAAAGAATTAATTGAAAAACAAGGTTGGCAATGTCGTGAGGAAAATACCGACATACCCGATAAAACTCTCGGCTTTTCCTGTGAACCAGAACAAACCCTCGGCCTCTTGACAGTTTACTGGTTAAATGGTAGTAATGGTCAACAACAATTAAGCCAATGGCGAGATAAATTAGCAGCACAACAGGGGATGGTTTGTACCATCAATAACGTGCAGTTATTCGATACTCAAGAAAATATACCCAACCCATTACAACCATGATTAAATTAGCAATTTTGCCTCAATCTATCCTCCTAGGTATCAGTTTACTATTAAACAATTCTCTGCCCTTACTTGCCCAATCTACACCCCTGAGCGTGGATAATTTAAGGAATACCGTCTATAACATTCCCAATCGGGGTTCCGTAATTGTCAGCGATGGTATTTTTCAATCCAATGAGGGACAGATTTTAGGAGTGCAAGTCAGTCGAGAAGCTTTGATGGGGGACTATAATAATGATCAAAGGAATGATGGTATTGTCGTGTTAAGAGTGATTACCAGAGATCAACAGCAATTACATTATTTAGCCCTAGTGATTGATAATAACGGTACTGCCACTAACACCGATACTGTCCTGTTAGCCGATCGAGTAATTGTCGATAATCTGAGTGCCAAAGATGGTATGATCACCGTCAATATGAGAAGATTTCTCCCCCGGGATCCTTCCTGTTGTCCGTCGGGAGTTATCACCCAACAATTTGCGATTAATCCTAGTATTAATCAATTGACTTTACTAAGTACCAACGAAAGTCAACCCACCACACCAAATGTGCAGGTAGTACCCAGTTCTCCCCTGAGAATTAATAATAATAATCTCCCCTTTCAACCTCCTGCTGGGGCCATCCAAATCCGCTTTTAACCTTATTTTTGGTGCGTTACGCTATGCTAACGCACCCTACTGGATTGTTTGAGAAAAAATGACCTACAAATATCCCATCCAACGCTGGTATATTGCCGCGGCTAATCCCGAAAAAATCGCGGGGTTAGCGCGAGAAATGGGACTATCATCCTTATTAGCAACTATCTTAATTAATCGCGGTATTGATACCCCCGAATTAGCTAAAACTTATATAGATCCTGAAGCGGATACCTTACCCTCTCCCCTGGGAGAATTTCCCGACTTAGAAAAAAGTGTCAATTTATTAGTAAAAGCGATCGCTAGGGGCGATAAAATTGCTATCTGTGGAGACTACGATGCTGACGGCATGACCAGTACATCTTTACTGTTAAGAGCCTTGAGACATCTCGGTGCTAGGGTAAATCATGCCATACCCAGTCGCATGAAAGAGGGATACGGAATTAATCAGCGCATTGTCGAAGAATTTGCCGAATCGGGAGTCGGATTGATTCTCACCGTTGATAACGGTATTTCCGCTCACGAACCGATCGCCCTAGCGATAGAATTAGGATTAAAAGTTATTATCACCGATCATCACGATCTGCCGCCAATTTTACCAAATGCCTCCGCTATTCTCAACCCGAAATTATTAACCCCTAACTCTCCCTATCAGGGATTAGCGGGGGTGGGAGTCGCCTATATTTTAGCGGTGACAACTGCCCAAAAAATGGGTAAATTACAGGGATTAACCGAGTCATTATTATCATTATTTACCCTAGGCACTATAGCAGATTTAGCCCCATTAATCGGGGTAAATCGTCGCTGGTTAAAACGGGGGTTAAGAAAATTGCCCAAATCCCAATTAGTCGGGATTCAATCCCTGATGCAAATAGCGGGAATTAGCGAGGAACAAAAGCAATTACAACCGGATGATATTGGCTTTAAATTGGGGCCGAGAATTAATGCAATTGGCAGAATTGGTGATCCCCAGATAGTTATTGAATTATTAACCACCGATGAGGCGGGAATTGCCTTAGAAAGAGCGATGCAGTGCGAACAAATTAATCGTACCCGTCAAGAATTGTGCGAAAAAATTGAAGAAGAAGCGATTAAATTAGTGGAAGAAACGCCGATTCTTTGGCAACAAGATCGAGTTTTAGTATTAGTCGAAAAAGATTGGCATCATGGGGTGATTGGTATTGTGGCCTCCCGTTTGGTGGAACGGTACGGAGTGCCAGTTTTTATTGGTACTTACGAGGAAGAAGATACGGGTAAAATTCGCGGATCTGCCAGAGGAATTGAAGAATTTCACGTTTTTGAAGCCCTGCAATTTTGCCAAGATTTACTAGGAAAATTTGGCGGTCATAAAATGGCGGGGGGGTTTAGTTTACCCACAGCTAATTTACTAGCATTTAAACAAAGATTAAGTCAATTTTCTCACAAAATTTTACAAATAGAACAATTAAAACCTTTAATTAAAATTGATACTATCCTCGACTTTAAACAAATAAACCTGCAACTTTTTCAACAAATTGATAGTTTGCAACCCTGGGGAATTGGCAATGAATTACCCGTTTTTTGGACTCCTAACGTGCGAGTAGTGGAACAGAAAACTATCGGAAAAAATCATTTAAAATTATTGCTGGCTCAAAGCGATAATACCAGAATTAAAGCCCTAGCTTGGCGTTGGGGCGAATATTGTCCTTTACCAACTCGTTTAGATATTGCCTATAAACTCAAAGAAAATACTTGGAATGGTAATACAACCATAGAAATTGAATTAGTGGGAGTGCGATTACCCCAAGAAAATAATAATATTAAAAAAGCAATTTTTATGCACGCCGATAAAATGTATCAATGTAGTTTTTGGGGTGATGTAAACGAGATTCGTATCAAAAATGAACAGGGCGATATTTTAGTCGTGCAGAAAGGCCAGCGCATTGGTTTATTAGGCAAAAATCGGCAACAAGCTAGAGAAGTCAACGTGACTGAACCCCGTTTTTATACTTTAATTAAAGTTGCCATCAAAGCTTTGGCTATCTAGCAACACCTCCCCAAAAGCACCTTGACGATGAACCAAACCATAGTGATCAAAATCGGTACTTCCAGTTTGACCGATAATGAAACCGGCCAATTATCCCTCTCCACGATCGCCGCTTTAGTGGAAGTCCTCACCCGGTTGCGCGCTGCCGGTCATCGGGTGGTATTAGTATCTTCCGGGGCCGTGGGGGTGGGCTGCCGTCGTCTGGGAATACAGGAAAGACCGAAAAAAATCGCCCTCAAACAAGCGATCGCCGCCGTCGGTCAAGGTCGTCTGATGCGGATCTATGATGACCTCTTTACCAGTCTTGGTCAACCGATCGCCCAAATTTTGCTGACCCGTCCCGAATTGATGGAACGCACCTGTTATGTCAACGCCTATAATACCTTTCAGGCTTTGTTTGAATTAGGGGTGATTGCCATTGTCAACGAAAATGATACGGTGGCGATCGATGAGTTAAAATTCGGCGATAATGACACTTTATCAGCCCTTGTAGCCAGTTTAATCGAGGCTGACTGGTTATTTATCCTCACCGATGTGGATCGCCTCTACAGTGCCGATCCGCGGCTATTTCCCGAAGCGGCGGCTATTGCCCGAGTTACTCCCGCGCAATTAGCGCAACTATCGATCGATGCCGGTAGTAGTGGCAGTCAGTGGGGGACCGGGGGTATGGCGACTAAATTGGCCGCGGCCCGGATTGCCACCAGCGCCGGGGTAGAAATGGCGATTACTAGGGGACGGCAGCCCGGTAATATCTTAAAAATTATGGCAGGAGAGGCGATCGGAACCCGTTTTGAGGCCCAAAAACGCAGTGATAACGCCCGCAAACGCTGGATCGCCTACGGACTACTGCCCATGGGTCAAATCTATCTCGATGCTGGAGCGATTCAAGCCATTTGTCAGGGGGGAAAATCTCTCCTTGCGGCCGGAATCACCAAAGTGGAGGGGGAATTTAGCGCCTCGGAATCGGTGCAATTGTGCGATCAAGAAGGCCGGGAATTGGCCAGGGGAATTGTTAATTATAGTAGTGAGGAGATCGATCGAGTGAAAGGTCAACATTCCGAGCGTATTGCCAGTTTATTAGGTTATATGGCCGCAGAAACCATCATTCATCGGGATAATCTCGTCATTTTGAGTGCCTCGTCCACCACCTCGACTAATAAGGGATAATTCCGCCACCCAGAGGCGGTCCAGCCAATGCCTTAAATGTAAAGAAATGTCTCAAAAAAACAACAAATTGTTAGACAAGCAAGAGAGTTAGACTGGGGATGTCCCCCGAAGTTCAACCCTGTGAGATTATAAATAAAGCGAAACTCAAAAATGTCTTTATTGCTGTTGGGAGAAACTTAATAATGCGAGACGCGGTAACTAGCCTGATTAGAAAATACGATGTCACCGGACGTTATCTCGATCGAGATGCGATCGATAATCTTAAACAATATTTTGCCTCGGGAACTGCCCGTCTAGCTGCCGCCGCCCTCATTAACGCTAATTCGGCGGCGCTCGTGCGTGGGGCGGCGATTCGTCTATTTGAAGAAGTTCCCGAATTGATCCGCGCCGGGGGTAATGCCTACACCACCCGTCGTTATTCTGCCTGTCTGCGGGATATGGATTACTATCTCCGCTATGCCAGTTATGCGCTGGTGGCTGCCGATACTAATGTTCTAGATGAACGGGTACTGCAAGGACTGCGGGAAACCTATAATTCCCTCGGGGTTCCCATCGGTCCGACGGTGCGCGGTATCCAAATCATGAGCGAAATGATTCAAACCATGGCTACTGAGGCGGGTATTGCCGACACCTCTTTGATCGCTGAACCCTTTGATCATCTCACTCGCGAATTAAGCGAAGTGTCTATCTAAATTCAGTTGTCAGTTATCGCTTATCGGTTTTGTCCGTTCAATTTTTGATGGAACTAACCCGCATCAGTACCCACTCTCAGCCTAGGGGAGTGGGGAAGGTGCAGCAAGGGGAACAGTTGATTAAAACATTGTCCAGCTTTCTTTGACCCATGACTCTCCCCTCGGATTTTCCCCTAGAACCACCGGCTACCAATAAAGATCCCCATCGTGATTATCGCGGACTCGATCGCGATAAACTCACCCCCATGTATCAGCATTATGTGGAGGTAAAAGAAACCTATCCCAATGCTCTTTTACTCTATCGTGTGGGCGATTTTTTCGAGTGTTTCTTTCAGGATGCGGTGATTATCTCCAGAGAATTAGAATTAGTTCTCACCAGCAAGGAAGGGGGTAAAGGGATTGGGAGAGTCGCCATGACCGGGGTTCCCCACCACGCCCTAGAGCGCTATAGTCGTTTATTGGTGGAAAAAGGCTATGCAGTGGCGATTTGTGACCAAGTAGAGGATTCAACGGAAGCAGCCGCCGAAAAACGACTCGTAGAACGCGCTATCACCAAGCTGCTCACCCCCGGAACCCTCACCGATGAGGGAATGTTAAACGCAAAAAAGAATAATTTTCTGGCCGCTGTGGTGATAACCGGAGAAAATTGGGGATTAGCATATTCAGATATCTCCACCGGAGAATTCTACACCACCCAAGCCAGCGATTTAACGGCTTTAAGCCTAGAATTAAGCCGTTTACAGCCCTCGGAAATCCTTTTTCCCATCAATGCCCCCGATTTAAACCGTATTTTGCGCCCCGGGGAAAAATCTGACCATCTCCCCCCCTGTTTACCCGATAGTTTTTGTTATTCTCTCCGTCCCCAAACTATCTTTACTCTCACAGAAGCGAAAAATCGTCTCCTAATCACCTATAAAATGCGTTCCCTAGAGGGGATGGGCTGCGAACATTTACCCCTTGCTATTCGCGCCGCCGGAGGCCTCTTAGAATACATTGAAGATACCCAAAAAGCCAATCAAGTCCCCCTACAACCTTTAAAAACCTACTCTATCTCCGAATTTTTGATTTTAGATGGGCAAACCCGTCGCAACCTTGAAATTACCCAAACGGTGCGCGATGGTAGCTTCTATGGTTCTCTATTATGGGCGATTGATCGTACTTGTACGGCCATGGGTAGTCGCGCCTTACGTCGTTGGTTACTGCAACCCCTCTTAGATTCTCGCGGTATTCGCGCCCGTCAAGATACTATCCAAGAGTTAAAGGATAATCCCGCCCTGCGCCAAGATATTCGGCAAAAATTAAGGGAAATCTACGATATAGAACGTTTAAGCGGTCGTGTTGGCGCAGGAACGGCTAACGCCCGCGATTTACTTTCCCTAGCGGCATCTTTAGTCAAATTAGCCGATTTAGCGGCTTTGGTCGCCTTAGGAAATTCCCCCTATTTGAAAGCTTTACAGCAAATTCCCGCCGATTTAGAAAAATTAGGCCAGCAGGTGATAGCGCATCTGGTGGAATCTCCTCCGCTGCATCTGAAGGAAGGGGGGGTGATTCGTGAGGGAATTGATGCCCAATTGGATGCCCTGCGGCGCGACTATCAGGAAGTAATCGATTGGTTTAAGAATCTGGAGACGACAGAAAAAGAAAGAACGGGCATTAGTAATCTTAAGGTTAATTATAACAAAACTTTCGGTTATTATATCAGTTTACCCCGCAGTAAAGCTGATTTCGCCCCAAAAGATTATGTGCGTAAGCAAACTTTAGTCAATGAGGAACGTTATATCACCACCGAGTTAAAGGAGAAAGAAAATATAATTCTGACGGCAGTAGATGAATTAAATAAGTTAGAATACGAGATTTTTAGCGATTTACGCCGTCAAGTGGCCGAATTTTCCCCAGAAATCCGGGAAGTGGCCACAAAAGTCGCCGCTTTGGATGTGTTGGCAGCATTGGCAGAAATCGCCGTTTATCAGGGATATTGTCGCCCGGAAATCGCCGATGGTCGTCTTATCGATATTAAAGATGGTCGTCATCCCGTGGTGGAACAATCCCTTGGGGCCGGCTTTTTTGTGCCGAATTCGATTAATTTGGGCAATCAGGAAGGTTTGGAATACCCCGACTTGATTATTCTCACCGGTCCCAATGCTAGTGGCAAAAGTTGTTATCTGCGACAGGTGGGATTAATTCAATTGTTGGCCCAAACCGGCAGTTTTGTCCCGGCAAAGTCGGCCAAAATCTCCATCTGCGATCGCATTTTCACCCGGGTGGGGGCTGTGGATGACCTCGCTACGGGCCAATCCACCTTTATGGTGGAAATGAACGAAACTGCCAATATTCTCAATCACGCCACAGACAGATCATTAGTATTATTAGACGAAATTGGCCGGGGTACAGCCACTTTTGACGGTTTATCCATAGCTTGGTCTGTAGCGGAGTATTTAGCCACGGTACTGCAATCGCGGACGATTTTCGCCACTCACTACCACGAACTAAACGAATTAGCCTCAATTTTAGAGAATGTGGCCAATTATCAGGTAACAGTCAAAGAACTACCCCATGAGATAGTATTTTTGCACCAAGTACGACCGGGAGGCGCGGATAAATCCTACGGTATCGAAGCGGGAAGATTAGCCGGTTTACCAGCTTCTGTGATCGATCGTGCCATGCAGGTGATGGGTCAAATCGAAAAACATAGTAAAATTGCGATCGGTTTGCGTCAAGGAATTAAGAAAATTAAACCAGTTAAGTCGGATAATCCCCCATCTCTGCAGCAGTTAGATATTTTTGATGACACCTACTAAAAACCTGTTGGTATCTAATAATATCTGATTAGACTAACAGTTTTGGGGCATCGGTGACTCCCCGTGAGTTTGACTGTTTGAAAAAACTACTGGTAGAGAAGCAGATTTGACTGGTGGTGATTCGGTAGTAGTGATGGCGGCTTAATCCTTTGCTTTGCTGTGCATTGTAGTCATGGATAAAATACCAAAGGGCTCCCCAACGTGATTCTCCATTTTTTTAGAGAAAGATA
>NZ_JADBUE010000079.1:0-29630 GCF_020245805.1 Microcystis sp. M179S2
CTGTTCCTCCCATCGAGATATATTCTGAATCGTAAGTTATAACTATTATAATCTCATTTCTCTTTGTGATCAGGTTCAAGATTTTCTAGTTTTTGACTGCTATAAGCATTAATACTCATTGCACAAGTGAGATGCTCCCGGCAAAACCAGAGGATATCAAGAAAGCTGAAGGTTTGTTAAAAGATAAAATTGTCGAAGCCGGGGTTGATAAAGATAATGAAATCACTAAATTAGCCCAAGATTTACTAGACAAGCTCCAAGAACAACCCGGTGGACAACAAATTATCACCCAAAATATCAGTAATGTTAAATATGCTGCTACCTCTGGCACGGGTAATGCTAGTATTAGCGGCATCACCGAGCATGGCACATCTAAGGATGACTGAGACTGTATTTTAATTAATCAGGATGGTTGATATGTCAGAACCAAGAGAAATTCAACAAAATATTACAGAAGCTCAATATGCTGCTACCTCTGGGACTGGCAATGCAACCATCACGATTACCAATTACTATTATCGAGAAGAAGCAAGAATAGCACCTGCTGATTCTGCCGATGTTGCCGATGATAAACTGCCCTGTCCCTATCGTGGCTTGTTTCATTTTGGGCCAGGAGATGCAGAATACTTTTTTGGGCGCAAAAGCTTTATTAAAACCCTATTTCAGGCAACCCAAACCCGTAATTTTATCCCCCTATTAGGTGCGTCGGGAAGTGGTAAATCCTCGGTGGTTTTTGCGGGATTAGTCCCAAAATTGCAACAAGAAAGTCACTGGCAGTTTACCCATTTTCGTCCCGGTTCTGACCCTTTTCATGCCCTAGCTTTAGCATTAGTTCCCCTTTATACAACTAATTTAAATGAGACAGAACGCCTCGCCCAAGCGCGTCAGTTAGCCAATTATTTGCGTGATGGCGATATTTCTTTAGCTGACGTTGTTGCCCAAATCCAACAGAATTATCCCAGTGAACGGGTACTGCTAATTGCCGACCAATTTGAGGAACTTTATACCCTCTGTCCTGATGAAACAATCCGTCGTAATTTTCTCGATAAATTAACTACATCCCCTTTTGAAAGGGTAGGAATGGTGTTGGTATTAACGATGCGGGCGGATTTCTTGGGGAATGCTCTTTCCTATCGTCCCTTTGCTGATGTCTTGCAAAATACCGACTTGAAATTGGGGCCGATGAACCGAGAAGAACTCACAGAAGTTATTGAAAAACCGGCGCAAAAATTGGGGGTGACATTTGAAGCGGGACTGGTGGAGCGCATCCTCGATGATGTGGAGAGTGAGCCGGGGAATTTGCCATTACTAGAGTTTGCCTTAACGGAATTGTGGCAGCGGCGACAGGGCCAACAGTTAACCCATCTGGCATATACAGAAATTGGCCAAGTGCAGGGTGCTTTGGCCCGCCATGCCAATGAAGAATATGACAAGCTGAGTGAGGCGCAACGGGAACAGATGCGGCGCATTTTCATCCAATTGGTACGCCCAGGAGAAGGCACAGAAGATACGCGGCGGCTGGCGACAAAAGCGGAATTAGGGGCGGTAAATTGGGCGCTGGTGAAACAACTGGCGGATGCGCGTTTAGTTGTCACCAGTCGCAGTGAAGAGGCACAGGTGGAGACGGTGGAAGTGGTGCATGAAGCACTGATTCGCAATTGGGGGGAATTGCGGGGCTGGATGGACACAGACAGGGTTTTTCGCGCTTGGCAGGAGCGTTTGCGAGGGGCGATGGGGCAATGGCAAAAGACGCAGGGGGATGAAGGCTCATGGTTGCGCGGGGCGGCGTTGGCGGAGGCGGAAGAACAATTGAAGCAACGCCCAGAAGATATCAGCCAAAGTGAACAGGATTTTATCAGGCAGAGTCTCCAAGAGCGAGAACGGATAAAACAAGCCGAAGCAGCCCGCAGGCGGCGCGAAATTAGAACCGCTTGGGGGATTGCGGCGGGTTCTTTGGTAGCGGTGGTAATTAGTACGGGATTGGGTTTAATGGCGTGGAAACAAACACAACAAGCGGAACTCAATCTGGCAAATGCTCGCGGGTTTTCTTCCTTGTCTTTGTTTGATAGAGGAAAAGAATTAGAGGCTTTTGTTGAAGCGATTAAAGCAGGAAAAACCCTACAAAAGCAGCAGGCATCCGACAAGGAGGTGATGAATGCCTTACAGGAACTTCTCAACCGGAAAAGTGAACGCAATCGCTTAGAAGGGCATGGTAGCTATGTCCATAGCGTTAATTTTAGTCGTGACGGCAAGACTTTGGTGAGCGGTAGTGATGACAACACTATCATACTCTGGAATGTAGAAACAGGCCAAAAACTCCACACCCTCAAGGGGCATAATGGCCCTGTCTATAGCGTTAATTTTAGTCCTGACGGCAAGACTTTGGTAAGCGGTAGTGATGACAAAACTATCAAAACTATCAAAATCTGGAATGTAGAAACAGGCAAAGAAATCCGTACCCTCAAGGGGCATGGTGGCCCTGTCTATAGCGTTAATTTTAGTCCCGACGGCAAGACTTTGGTGAGCGGTAGTGATGACAAAACTATCAAACTCTGGAATGTAGAAACAGGGAAAGAAATCCGCACCCTCAATGGGCATGAAGGCCCTGTCTATAGCGTTAATTTTAGTCGCAACGGCAAGACTTTGGTGAGCGGTAGTGGTGACAAGACTATCAAACTCTGGAATGTAGAAAAACCCCAAGAAATCCGCACCCTCAAGGGGCATGATGGCCCTGTCTATAGCGTTAATTTTAGTCGCGACGGCAAGACTTTGGTGAGCGGTAGTGATGACAAGACTATCAAACTCTGGAATGTAAAAACAGGCCAAGAAATCCACACTCTCAAGGGGCATGATAGCCGTGTCAGAAGCGTTAATTTTAGTCATGACGGCAAGACTTTGGTAAGCGGTAGTTGGGACAACACTATCAAACTCTGGAATCGGTCAACAGGCCAAGAAATCCGCACCCTCAAGGGGCATGATGGCCCTGTCTGGAGCGTTAATTTTAGTCACGACGGCAAGACTTTGGTGAGCGGTAGTGATGACAACACTATCAAACTCTGGAATGTAGAGACAGGCGAAGAAATCCACACCCTCCATGGGCATAAAGACCGTGTCAGAAGCGTTAATTTTAGTCCTGACGGCAAGACCTTGGTGAGCGGTAGTGGTGACAAGACTATCAAGCTCTGGAATGTAGAAACAGGCCAAGAAATCCGCACCCTCCATGGGCATAATAGCCGTGTCAGAAGCGTTAATTTTAGTCCCGACGGCAAGACTTTGGTGAGCGGTAGTGATGACAAAACTATCAAACTCTGGAATGTAGAAAAACGCCAAGAAATCCGTACCCTCCATGGGCATGATAGCCGTGTCAGAAGCGTTAATTTTAGTCCCGATGGCAATACTTTGGTGAGCGGTAGTTGGGACAACACTATCAAACTCTGGAAGGTAGAAACAGACTCGAATTTATTGAATTTAGATGCTTTAATGGGGCGTAGTTGCGATTGGGTGCGGGTTTATTTGCACAACCCTAATTCTGGTGTCAGGGAGGAAGATAGGCATTTGTGTGATGGCATTGGTACAAAGAATTATCGGACTAAGGAGATTTTGCCATGACTTCCACGAAAGAATAGAGCTAACCAGCTAGGGTAAAATTAGGGTTTCGGCTTATCCTCAACTCAGCTTAACTAGGAATAGGCCGATTTATCTTGCTAAGGCTATATTTTGAGCAACTTTTGTCAATTTATCCACAAACAGAAACATCAATCGTAGGGTGCGTTAGCCAAAGCGTAACGCACCCATTTAATAATTAAGTTGTTGCGTGGGGTGCAGATTATTAATTTGTTTTTTTGTCAGAGATTATCGCCGCAAACACGCACCCTACAAGAATTTATAAAACTAAAATCAACACAGATAAATGTATTAGTCATGATTTTCTCTATCACAATTTCTTCCATCAATTGCCGATCTCTTTCTTCTCTCAACCGCTTGGATAACCGAGAAATAACCCGTTTAAAGTCATATCCCCCCGTAAGCAAAACTAGCTCGACTTTTGTGCTTTTCTAAGCATACTGCCTAGTCAGGTTAAATAAAACTAAAGCTATTGAGAGAGAAATAAAAATCTACACTTCAACCAAATGAACCCAACTTAGAGCAGATTTAACGCTGTTAAATAAGCGTTTATCGCTAGGGTATAAATTTGCTTGAAATCGTTGAGCTAATACTAGATAATGGGCATCATAAGTAGCAGGAAGATTCAAGGTTTGCGAAATTTCTATTGCTTGGTAATGGAGGTAATGATCTCCATGAAACTGAATAGGTAAATCTAAGACTTCTGTAAGGAGGGTTTGCGCTTCCGTCTCCAAAATTTGACCAGCTTTTTTCAGACGATAAAATACGTTAGTGACTTCGTAACATAATAAAGTTGGTGCAATCACTAAATTTTCCTCGGTCATCCATTTTTGCCAGAGTTGACTGTACATTGTTACAGAAGGTTCAACCGTTGTTAAACGAACTATAAAACTAGAATCAACACAGATAAATGTATTAGTCATTATTTTCTCTATTCACTCACAATTTCTTCCATCAATTGCCGATCTCTTTCTTCTCTCATTTGATGAATAATTTCAGTAACATCGGTTTTAAATGGTTTTCCCTGACGACGTTCATAAATGGCTTTTCGAGTTGCGTCAATTCGTTCTAATGCAATTTCCCAAGAGGGGTGATCTTTGAGTTTTTTTCCTAACAATTCTTGTTCTTCTAGGGACAAGGATTTAATTGCCTTAACTAGAGATTCCACGAGTTGAATATTCATTTTTTTTACATCTTTGACTAAAATTATCGGTGTTTATGAAGAGTTATTATAGCCTAGTCTTTGAATTATAACAAAGAGAGGCAAACTCCGTCATTTACGTCCCCAATTCATCATCAATCAAAGTTTACCGTTTGGATAACCGAGAAATAACCCGTTTAAAGTCATATCCCCCCGTAAAAAAATTAGCCCGACTTTTTTAACAATTGTCGGCAAAATTTTGCTTGCTTTTTTCAGGGCTTTTTGCCATAATATTTTTATAAGACTTTATATATAATGGAGTGTTTGAGTATGGCAAAAGACGCACAAATTCCCATTATAAGAAAAGTATAACCGAAGCCGCCGCCCAAGTCAAGGGATTACTCCTCTTTTTTTTGAGAAGTTTTCAAAGAAAAAAATCAAAGAGGCAAAATTTTGCTTGCTTTTTTCAGGGCTTTTTGCCATAATATTTTTATAAGACTTTATATATAATGGACTGGTGGAGTTCACCCAAAAATGCACGGATTCCCATTATAAGAAAAGTATAACCGAAGCCGCCGCCCAAGTCAAGGGATTACTCCTTTTTTTTTGAGAAGTTTTCAAAGAAAAAAAATCAAAGAGGCAGCCGGAGATATTCGGTTTTTCTTCACTATTTGGGCGAAAAAACCCTTTTAGGATGCCTATAATAGGAGATAGAAAGGGTTAAAAACTAAAAAAAAATGGCGGAGAGAGTCCAGAAAATCCTTGCCCAGTGGGGAATTGCCTCCCGAAGAAGGGCGGAGGAGATGATCGTAGCCGGCCGGGTGAGACGGAATGGCAAAATCGTGCAGTTAGGAGAAAAAGCCGACCCCGAAAAAGATCACCTAGAAATAGACGGAAAAAAAATTGAACCGGCCAATCGTCCCAAAAGATTGTATATACTGGTCAACAAACCCATTGGTGTGGTTTCTACCTGTAGGGATCCACAAAACCGGCCGACGGTAATTGACCTTTTGCCCGACTCCCTCGCCAGCGAGACGGGGTTACATCCCGTAGGCAGGTTGGACATCAACACCACTGGGGCTTTACTCCTCACCAACGACGGTCAACTGACCCTCACCCTCACCCATCCCCGTTATCATTTGCCCAAAACCTATCGGGTTTGGCTAGATGGTGCGATTGATAGACTTGCTCTCCAGCGTTGGCGAGAAGGTATCCTCTTGGAGGGAAAAAAAACCTTACCCGCACAGGTTGAGATCCTCAAGCAAACCGACCAAAAAACCCTACTAGAAGTTATTTTAGTGGAAGGAAGAAATCGGCAGATTCGCTCTGTAGCCGAAGAATTAGGTTATCACGTCCTGAAACTTCATCGCAGTGCTATCGGTCGTATTCAACTAAACTCTGGTAATAATTCCCCCTTACCCTTGGGTGATTACCGTTTTTTAACCCTTGATGAACTGAAATATTTAAAGAACCAGATTAACTAAGCTGAAAGTCAGCCCCTAATAGCGATATGTTTCGCCTTCTCCAATCACAACTCGACCCCCAGCATAAACAGCGCACCAAATTACTGGAAATCGGCGTTTATTTGCAAAAAAATCGCCTAGAACAGTCCCTTTCTCTCGAGGAAATTGCCCAGAAAACCTTGATTCCGCGCCATCGTCTAGAAGCCTTGGAAGCGGGAGATTTGGAGGCATTGCCCGAACCGATTTATATTCGTTGGTTAATCAAACAATTTGCTGATAGTCTGTCCCTGGATGGTGAGACGATTAGCCGACGTTTTCCCACCAAGGTCAATAACTTTTTTAGGGGAATAAAACCGTCTTTATCGCTGCCGAGTCTTCAAATTCGCCCGATTCATCTCTATTTTCTCTATTTAATCTTAGTTATTGGTTCCGTACAAACCCTATCCCACGTCCTGCAAAAATCGGTACTGCAATCGAATCGCTTACCGCCGCCTTCCTTGCCACAACAGCAAATTGTCCAACCGAAAAGCAATCCCCTTCAACCGGTAGCCAACAAAACCAGCAATAATCAGCAGCTGGTGGTGGGGGTAAAACTGGAGGATGACTGCTGGCTGCGGGTGGTGGTGGATGGCAAGACAGAATTTGAGGGTGTACTGCCCCAAGGAAGCCATCGCACTTGGCAAGCAAACCGAGAATTAACCGTGAGGGCGGGTAATGCCGGCGGGGTTTACGTTGCCGTTAATAATGCCCATGCTAAACAACTGGGGCAACCGGGCAAAGTCGAGGAAGTCACCTACCGGGCAAATTGAGCTAATTTATGCAAAAGGTTTTTTCACCCCTCGATCGCCTTCAGGGAGGGTTAATCGGGGCATATATTGGGGAATCCTTGCATAATCAGCCCCTAATACCAGCCTTTAACTATGAGGCGACACCGAGGACGATCCTGCTTTTGCAAGCTCTGCAATCTCAGGAGGATTTTCCCCTTGCGATCGCAGCCAAGCAGCAGTCGGAATCGGCGTTATTATTTGTGCTGTTACCGGAGATTTTAACCTGGCCTGACCATGGGGAACGTTGGCAAGCTAGATTAAATTTTTGGCTAAAAAAGGGCTTAATTTCCGAGTTAACCCGACAAGAAGCGATAATTTGGGGAGAGGCTGTAGGTCTGTTATTAGAGGGAAAAAGGCCTTTAAATCAGTTAATAGGGCAATTGCTAACTATTAACCCCAAGAATAAGCTATTAGAGCAGATTCAGTCAGCTTTAAGGCAAAATCATCCCTTAGAGTCCATTTTATCGGCTTGGGCGAAAGATAGCTCACCTTTAGGAATTGCGATCGCAGCTTCTCTCTATACCTTTCTGCAAACGACCGAGGATTTCGCCGTGAGCGTGCGTCGCGCTAATTCTAGTCCCTATCAACGGCAATTAACCACCACTTTAGCGGGGATTTGGGCGGGATTGTACAACGGTATCGAGGGGATTCCCCTAGCTTGGCGGCAAAATTTGCCGACAGAGCCAGTTAAACAGCAATTAATGGATAAAGCTGGGGAAATTTATCGAATTTCCCTGGGTATATCTCCTCATCTTGTCCTATCTCCTTATACTGCCGTCGCTTACGGGGGAACAATCCAACCCCGTCCTAGCTTAAAATTGGTCTCTCAAGACAATACTTAGGGTTTGCTGAAAAAGTTTTTCCTGGTGGCAGGGTGTGGCCCCCCCAACCCCCCCGACATCGGGGGGGCAGGTGGGGTGTGGGGTTTTACCCATTTTCAGGGAAAAAGTACCTGAATTTTCCCCCCAATCACTCCAATCGCTGGCACTTTCAAGGTTTTTAGATTTATTCAGCCAACCCTACTTAGTTTGAAAGATATTTTGTACCATTTTTTTATCCAAACCTGCGGCAATTTTATCTAATTCTGCTATTTCCCCACTGTCTAAACTCCATCCTAAAGCCCCTAAATTATCCTCAGCTTGCCGAACATTTTTGGCTCCGGGGATAGGAATTGTTCCCTTACAGATACACCAATTTAAAGCAACTTGGCTAATAGTTTTATTTTTAGCTTGGGCGATAACTTCTAGGCAACTTATCAGGGGAGAAATAGCGGGAATTAATTGACCAAAAAGGAAGCGACGTAATCCTGGGGGTAAGTTTTTATTATCTCGATATTTCCCCGTTAATAACCCCAAAGCTAGGGGACTATAGGCAATAATTTTAATACCCAATTGATCACATAGTTCCTTTAATCCTAAGTCAGTGAGAGGATAGGTAGAAAGGAGAGAATACTGTACCTGTAAACTGGTAATAGGAATGCCGCGACTGGCAAACTTTTGATAGGCAGACTTCAATCTTTTCGGTCCAAAATTGGATAAACCCACCCCTTTAACTAACCCCTTTTCCAGACAATCCCCCAATCCGTCTAATAATCCACTCTCCTGCCATGGCGCATAATTGCCCGTTGACCAGTGCATTTGCACTAAATCCACCGGGCGGCCTAATCTGGTTGCCGAAGCTTGACAAGCTTTCACCATGGCATGACGGGTTAAACGCCAAGGATAAGGGGCGAGTTTGGTGGCAATACGGATATTATCGGCGTTATAACCGCTATATTCCCCTGTAAAGCGTCCTAATAGCTTCTCACTCTGTCCGTTGAGTTTGCCTGTGCCGTAGGAGTCTCCCGTATCAAATAGGGTGACACCCCGCTCGACGCAGAGATTAAAAACCGCTTGTAACTGGCTATCCATACTCTCATCGTAACCCCAGAGAAGACGATTTCCCCAGGCCCAAGTACCGCAGCCCATGGGGGGAAGGGATAGAGTTTGATGTGTGACTGTCAAGGGATTCATGGGTTAGTTTCTCTGGGTTTTTTCTCAAGCTTTCAGAGAGATATTTTACTACTAAATCTGGTTATTAAAGACTGATTATTTATTCCCCTTTTTGACTTTTGCATGAGTAGAAAACGGGTTTCTCCGAGAAACCCGTTTTCTGTACTAAATCGACTTGGGTTTTTGTTTAACAAATAATCCCCGCAACCAATAGTAAAAACTATCGATATAAGTAAAGATTACTGGTACAACCACCAAAGTTAATAGGGTGGAAGTGGTAAAACCACCAATAACAGCAATCGCCATCGGTGCGCGAATTTCCCCATCTGCACCTAAAGCTAAAGCAATCGGTAACATCCCGGCAATTGTGGAAACGGAGGTCATAATAATTGGTCGTAAACGAGAGACTCCCGAATCAATCATCGCCTGAAATTGCGGTTTCCCTTCCTGAAGACCACTCAAGGCAAAATCTACTAACAGAATCGCATTTTTGGTGACTAATCCCATCAGTAAAACTATGCCAATTAAAGCGTATAAACCTAACTCTTTTTGGGTAATTAAAAGAGCGATTAAAGTGCCACCAATCGATAAAGGAAGGGAAGTTAAAATCGCTAAGGGATAGAGAAAATTGTTATACAATAAGACCAGAATCCCATAGATAGAAATAATTGCTAAACTTAACGCCCCCAAAAAACGAGCAAAGATATCGCGCATAATGCGAGCATCACCAAAGGGTTCTTCTGTCACCTCTGGGGGTAAGTTTTTCATGATTGGTAAAGCGCGAATTTGTGTCACCGCACTTCCCAAAGAAACTCCCTCTAAATTAGCTCCAATATTAACCTGACGTTGACGGTTAAAGCGTTGAATTTCCGCAGGTCCACTACCTAAGCTAATTGTCGCCACCGAGTTAAGCGGTACTAACGTCCCATTACTGCTAGGAACGCGCAAATTTTGCAGAGTTTCTATCTCACTGCGACCATCGTTGGCAATTTTCACCCGGATGGGAATTTGTCGGTCAGCAAGGTTAAATTTAGCTAAATTAAACTCATTATCGCCGATTAAAGCCAAAGATGCAGTACGGGCGATCGCTCTGACCGAGACTCCCTGATCGGCAGCCCGGACAGGATCCGGTTGAATAATGATCTCCGGTTTAACTAAACTTACCCCGGAACTGACCTCGACAAAACCGGGTAAAGCCCGCATTTCTCGCTCTAATTTTTGGGCAGTTTGGGTTAAAATATCGCCATTTTCACTTTTCAGGACTATAGCTACATCCTTAGTGCTTCCTGCTCCACCCTGCGCCCGAAAACTAACTCTAGCCCCCGGTATCTTCTGGAAATCCAGGCGGGTTTGTTCCTCAAATTGCCGTTGAGTTAGCGATCGCTGTTCCTTAGGAACTAAATTAACATATATTAACCCCGTATTTACCCGTCCCGAATCTCCCGGAATAGCCAAAACATTAGCGACGGCGGTATTTTTTTGCAGTAAACTATTCACCTGATTAGCCACGGCAACAGTATCATTCAAAGTCGCACCGGGAGGCAATTCTAGACTGATCGTACTTAATCCAGTATCCCCGGAACTAAATAACCCTTTTGGAATCAAGGGAACTAACTGTAAACTACCGATAAAAAAGGCCAAAGCCGCCAATAAAGTCAGGATTCGATGACGTAGGGACCAAGTTAACAAACTTTTGTAGGGACGAAAACGGGGGCGCGAGGAGGGATTACCATCACCGGTTTTCAGCTTTTTCGGCTGTAGAATATAGGCACTTAACATCGGAGTGACGGTGACGGCGATCAAACTGGAAAATAGGGTAGAAACCGCCACCGTAACGCCGAAAGGTTGAAAGAATTGGCCCGGCACACCGCCCATAAAAGCAACCGGCAGGAATACCGCCATAATTGCCGCCGCACTGGCTAAAACGGCTAATCCAATCTCTTTTGAGGCATCAAAAGCCGCTGGCAAGGGTTTTTTACCCATAGCTAAATGTTGATCGATGTCCTCCACCATACACACCGCATCATCGACAAGATTACCCAAAGCTAAAGCTAAGGCCAGCAGGGTCATACCGTTAAGGGTATAATTTAGGGACTGCATCACCCAAAAAGTCGGGAAAATCGACAAAGGCAGGGCCAAACCCGTGATAATCGTGGCGCGCCAATTGCCTAAAAATAGACCCACCGTGATCACCGTCATCATACAACCAATCAGGAGATCGCTCAGAAGGCTTTCGTAACTAGCACGAATTGAGTCAGCACGGGTAAAAATTAATTGAAATTTAATATCTTCGGGCAGTTTTTTCTTTAAATTCTCGATTTCTTGACGTACTGCTGTTTCTACCGTGACCAAGGTGCTGCCAGTCCCCCGTAAAATCGAAAAACCCACCACTGGCTGCCCATCTAAGAGGGCCATTTGTCGGGGATCGCTGGAACTATCGCTAACTGTCCCTAAATTGCTTAAGGGGACGGTATCACCGTTAGGTAAAGAGATTTGATAATTTCTTAAATCTTCGATCGTTTCAGCGCTGCCGAGGGTGCGGACAGTTTGTTCACTACCACCGATTTCCGAGCGCCCTCCGGGTAAATTAATATTAAAACTACGAATTTGGTCATTAACCGCCGTGGCCGTGATACCGTAGGCGATCAGACGACCGGGATCTAAATCTACACGCACTTCTCGATCGACTCCCCCAACGCGATTGACTCGTGCTACCCCCGGCACTCCCGTTAAAGCGCGGCCAATTTGACGATCGACTAGATCACTTAATTCGGCGATCGATCTTTTCGGGGAGGAGATGGTATAGTTCATCACCGCACCCCCGGCAAATTCTAAACGTTGGACAATTGGATCATTAGTATCTTGGGGTAAATCCTGGCGAATTTGCGCTATGGCATTCCGCACATCATTGGTAGCGCGATCGCTGTTAGTGCCAAGGATAAAGTTAACGGTGGTGGTGCTGCTGCCTTCGTTAACGGTAGAAGTAATTTGATCGATATTACCCAAAGCAGCCACCGCATCCTCGACTTTTTTGGTGACTTGGGTTTCCAATTCCTCTGGACCTGCACCCGGTTGATTAACGGTGATAATCACGGCCGGAATGTCAATATTAGGAGAGCGATCGATCCCTAATCCTAGAAAGGCAATGTATCCCATTAAGGCCATAACCAGGGAGATCAGGATCGTCGGAATGGGATTTTTGATAGACCAATTAGAAATATTAAAAGCCATAATTTCAGTTATCAGTTATCAGTTATCAGTTATCAGTGGGTAAGTTATCAGTTATCAGTTTTTGGTTTTTGGTTTTTGGTTTTTGGTATTTTCTTGGCAGGTTTTTAGAATAGCCCAAAGCATTTTACCAATTTCCTCCGCATCATCATTGATACTTTGAAAGGCTCTTTCCTCTATGTAATTCGTGTCTTTCAATAGAGACAGCCAATACTTTGTTTCTAGACATTCCTTATAAGCTATTGACATTTTAGCTCGAAAATCAGCTTGAGAAATAGCTCCATTAGCCTCGGCAATGTTAGCCCCGATTGAAGTGCCACTCCTTAATAGCTGTTTTGACAAAACATATTCTTGTTTAGTCTCACACAAATATTTATAGCCTTTAACAATCCTAAGGGCAAATTTATAAGCTTTATCATAAACTTTACTCTCCATCTGTTTGCCCCGCTACCGATCACTGATCACTGATTACTGATTACTGATAACTGTTTACTGATTACTGATTACTGATCGCTGATTGCTGTAATTTTGTCGCCATCACCGAGATAGGCTGCCCCTTTGACCACAATGCGATCGCCCGCTTGTAAACCGGTGAGAATTTCCACGCGATTATTCGGCATAATTTGACCTAATTGCACAGTTTTGGCGGTAACGGTGTTATCAGGTTGAACTAAATAAACTAGAGCTTGATTATCTTTTTGGGGTAAAACTGCGGTCATGGGGACGGTTAAACTGTTGCTAGTATTCGTCACGATCGCACCTCGTAAAAACATCCCCGGTTTTAATCCTGTATTGTCGGTTAAATCGACTTTAACCGTTGCTTGACGGGATGCCTCATCGACGATGGGATTAATTTCGCGCACCTGTCCCGATAGTTTCAGACTGGTATTAGCATCGGAAGTGATAGTAACGGGCGCTCCGACGCGGATTAAGGGCAATTGATTCTCAGGAACCCGCAATCTTAGCTCTAAACGCCCATTTTCGATGATTTTAAAGAGAGCATTTTGACCGTTGGTGGTATCCCCGATGCGGCCATTTCTTTCGGCAATTTTGCCACTGACCGGAGAAATCAGGCGCGTCTCGTTTAATTGGGCGTTAACAATGGCTAAACGGCTTTGAGCCTCCGCTAATTGGGCTGTAGCTTGGGCGATCACTTCGGGACGATTGCCCGCTTGCAATTGTGCCAGTTGCTGCTCTGCTTCTCCTAAACGGGATTGGGTCTGTTGTACGATCGCCGCTTGCTTTCTTTCTTCATTGAGGACTTCATCGAGACGATCCCGGGCGATCGCTCCTTCCGCTTCTAAACTTTGGTTTCTCTGGACGCGTTTTTTGGCCAAATCCCAATCCGATTGAGCTTGACTAATTTCGGCTTTTATGCGTTGAATAGTTTGTTTAGCTCCAGCGATCTCCTCTTTACGGCTCCCCGCTTGCAATTCTGCCAAACGCGCCCGGGATTGGGCGACATTTGCCTGTGCTTGGGTTAATTGCGCTTGTAGGACGGTATCATCGAGACGAGCCAAAATTTGACCTTGGCTGACCCTATCCCCTTCATCCACAAAGATTTCTTTGATTTGTAGTCCCGTCGCTTGGGAAAGAATCGGGATTAATTCATCGGCTGCCACGCTTCCAGTCGCTTTCAAGGTGCGGGCCACGGGAGTAAATTGTACCCTAGTGGTGGTTACTGTTTGTGCTGGTGCTTCATTTTTTGCCGCTACGGCCTGAGTATTGGGGTTTTGGGCTGTTTGGGGTCGATTAGCGAAACGAGTCGCCCCTAGGGTCAATAAAACCCCCAATCCCACACCGATAAATAAACCCTTTCCTCCCGATAGCCAAGAGTTGGTTTTTGTCGGTTTTGGCGAGTATTCGGTTTTCTCTGGCTCAATTTCGGGTTTAAATGCGATTTCTTCGGGAACTAGCGAATTATCGGCTGAATGCTGGTTATTTTCTAGGGTATCTGGCCGCACGGTCTGCCCTCTCGGTAGATTCTGGATAAAATGTTAAGTTTTGTATCCATTTATAATCTAACGGAAAAAGGTCGCGGGTGGGGAAAGTGAGAAAGTGGACTTACTGTAAAAATCCCAAATTGTCGTGGTTGGTGAGGATTCAGTAGGCAGTAGTCAGGAGACAGTAGGCAGTAGTCAGGAGACTCCGAGACAGGAGACAGGAGAATTAAGAATGAGTAATAATCAATTAAATGGTTTATTTAGAGATTTTATGCCAGTTAATCTGGCTCTCCCCTACTTGTGGTCATAAGAAAAAGTTATGAAAAAGTCAGAGATCCAAATTTTCTTGGCCCATGCCAGTGAGGACAAACCAGCAGTTTTGGCACTGTATGACCGCCTCAAGCAAGCGGGATATAAACCTTGGTTGGATGAAAAAGACCTGATTCCGGGTCAAATTTGGCGAGATGAAATTCCGAAAGCGATTAAAGCTAGTCAGATTTTTCTCGCCTGTCTGTCAGCGAAATCGGCTAATAAGCAGGGATACATCCAACGGGAGTTGAGGATTGCACTTGATACCTTGGGAGAGATGCTACCGGGGACAATTTTTTTTATTCCCATGAGGTTAGAAGAATGCGAAATTCCTGATCTGCGAAGTGCAGAAGTTGGCTTGAAGCTGCGAGATATTCACCGGCTTGATTATTGGAAAGAAGACGGATTTGAGCAACTAGAAAGAGCAATTACCCATCAGTTCAATCCTGAACCAGAAGAACCAAAACAACCCGTAATCGTCACTCCACCGTTATCAGTATTTAACTTTGAGGTGGTGGGAGTAAATGCGAAGGGTGAGCAAATTAACAAAGAGTCGAAACAGTCCCAATATTTCAGGGAAGATTTGGGCAAAGGCATCACCTTAGAAATGGTCGCCATTCCGGGGGGAACTTTCCTGATGGGAACAGAAGATGAGGAAATCGAAAGACTGGTTAAAAAATTTAATTGGGAAAGATTTAGAAGGGAAAGACCACAACATGAAGTAACTGTCCCACCCTTCTTTATGGGTAAATACCCCATCACCCAAGCTCAGTGGAAAGCGATCGCCTCTCGCACGGATTTAAAAGTTAAACAAGACCTTGATTTCAAGCCAGCCTATTTTAAAGATCCCCCCAAACCCCCCTTAAAAAGGGGGGCTTCCGATTCCCCCCCTTTTGAAGGGGGGGCTAGGGGGGGATCGCCCACGCACTGGGATAGACCCGTGGAACAAGTCAACTGGTACGATGCCGTCGAGTTCTGCGCGAGATTATCTAAACTAACGGGAGGGGAATACCGACTACCGAGTGAAGCGGAATGGGAATACGCTTGTCGTGCTGGAACCACCACCCCGTTTTACTTTGGGGAAACCATTACGGGGGAATTGGCTAACTACAATGCCAGTAATACCTACGCCGATGAACCGAACGGAGAATATCGAAACGAAACGACTCCCGTGGGACAGTTTCCCCCCAATGCCTTTGGACTGTATGATATGCACGGCAATGTCTGGGAGTGGTGCGCCGATACTTGGCATGATAATTATGATGGTGCGCCGACGGATGGCAGTGTCTGGACAGAAAATGGGAATAATAATCGTTCTTCTCTGCGGGGCGGTTCTTGGTACGACAATCCGAATTTCTGCCGTTCTGCTTCCCTCAACGGCAGCGACCGCCGCGGCTTCAGCTTCAACGACTACGGTTTTCGGGTGGTGTGCGGTGCTGGGAGGACTTTGTAGCAGAAAAGAATTTAACTTAGTGTCAACAGACTTTTAAAAATTAGGTGGGCATTGCCCACCCTAATCTTAGGATGGCGGTTTGTAGGTAGAAGCAACGGATAATTCTTTTAATTGCTTCGCTGCCACTGTTGAAGGTGCAGAAGTGAGTAAACAACTAGCTTGCTGGGTTTTCGGGAAAGCAATCACATCGCGAATTGATTCTTCCCCCGCTAACAACATCACCAAGCGATCTAAACCGTAGGCGATGCCACCGTGGGGAGGGGTTCCGTATTCAAAAGCTTCTAACAAAAAGCCGAATTTATTATAGGCTTCCTCTGGGGATAGACCGATGGTGGCGAAGACTTTTTCCTGTACTTCCCGTTGATAGATCCGCAAACTGCCGCCACCGATTTCAATACCATTAAAAATCATATCGTAGGCTAGGGCGCGAGCGTGGGCTAGATCGTCTAAATCTTCGGGATTGGGGGCAGTAAAGGGGTGATGCAATGCTTCTAGGCGTTTTTCCTCGGCGTTGTATTCAAACATCGGGAAATCCGTCACCCAGAGGAGGTTGATTTTATCAGGATCAATTAATCCCAATTGTTCCCCTAAAACTAAGCGTAGGCGGGATAGGGATTTATTGACTGTATCGGTATCTCCCGCCCCAAATAAGAGCAGATGCCCCGGTTTTGCGCCAGTCTTCTCGATTAAAGCCTGTTTTTGTGCCTCTGTCAGGTTATCTTTAATCGCACCAATGGTATCAAAATCGTAGTCCTCGCGCACGCGGATGTAGGCGATTCCCTTCGCCCCCGCGTCGGTGGCTTCTTTGAATAAATCCCCACCCGGTTTGATTCTGACGTTAGAAATCGCCTCGTTACCGTTGGGAATCGGTAAAACTTTCACCGTCCCACCACTAGCGATCGCACCTGAAAACACCTTAAATCCCGAATCGGCAAAAATCTCCGCCACATTGACCAATTCCAAGCCAAAACGGGTATCGGGGCGATCGATCCCATAGCGATCCATAGCCTCAGAATATGTTAAACGGGGCAGGGGCAGGCTTATATCGATATTTTTGACTTTTTTGAAGATATGAGCAATCAAAGCCTCATTGAGGGCTAAAATCTCAGGTAAGGAGAGAAAACTCATCTCCATATCCAACTGAGTAAATTCCGGTTGACGATCAGCGCGCAGATCTTCATCCCGGAAACAGCGGGCGATTTGATAGTAGCGATCCATTCCCGACACCATTAATAATTGCTTAAATAGTTGCGGTGATTGGGGTAAAGCGTACCATTGGCCCGGGTTGACACGGGAAGGAACCAGATAATCCCGCGCCCCTTCGGGAGTCGATCGAGTCAAAATTGGCGTTTCCACTTCGATAAAATGCTGTTCATCTTCGAGAAAACGGCGCATTTCCTTGACAACTTGGTGACGTAGTTGTAAATTCTGACTCATACGCTCCCGGCGTAGGTCTAGATAGCGGTATCGCAAGCGCACATCTTCCCGGACCGATTCACTTTCGGAACTGGAGACGACAAAAGGCAGTTGTTTAGTAACCCCGTTGAGAATCTCGATGCTAGTGGCGTAAATTTCGATTTCTCCGGTGGCAATGCGCGGGTTAAGGGATTCGGTAGGCCTTTGACTGACTGTTCCCGTCACCTTGAGGACATACTCGTTTCTGACGGTTTCAGCGATCGGGTAGGAAGCGGGGGTTCGTTGGGGATCACTGACGATCTGGACAATACCACTGCGATCCCGTAGATCAATAAAAATAACGCCACCGTGATCGCGACGGCGATCGACCCAACCGAAGAGGGTGACACTTTTTTCAATTTCGATCGCGCTAAGGTCGCCACAGTAGTGAGTTCGCATAGTCTAACTAGAGAATTACTTATATTACGAATGTAGTATAGAAAGGATGTGGCCAGAAAAAAATCAGACGGCCTTGTTCATTATGCCGGTATTTTGTCGCTTTTGTCCTCTTGTTTAGGGTATTTTTATGGTTTCCTAAGTAGCTGGTTTTAATTAAATTGAAGATAGATTTTGGGTTCGATCCCCCCTGCCCCCCTTGATAAGGGGGGATCGGCACCCCCTTAATCCCTCCTGAATAAGAGGGCATCTGACAATTTTTAACACCTACTTAGTCCTCAGCCATCGGCTTTTCGCGGATCGGCTATAATCAACAAGGCTGATCTAGCAGTTACCGATTGTGAACGATTAAAATCATGAATTCCTTAGAAAAAAAAATGGTGGAACTGTTAAGAGAACTCAGGGAAGATCACCATGTTTCAGGGGTAAAAGCGGAATTCGAGACGGAAGGAACCCGACTGACGGAAGCGATGCGGTTGAAAGAAATTAGTCTGAAAGCGGGGGTAGATTTTAATCTGAAAATCGCCGGTTGCGAAGCGATCAGAGATATCTTTGATGCGGTTAATTTAGGAGTCGATCGCTTGATTGCTCCCATGGTAGAAACAGCCTATGCTTTACAAAAATATCTGCGGGCAGCTAGGAGGGTTTTAGCTGATCAAGGGGTGGAAGATGTGGAGTTATTAGTTAATATCGAAACGATTACTGCCTGTGAGAATTTTCAGGAAATGTTGGCGATTCCAGAGATAAAATCTCTCCATGGTATCGTGATCGGACGCATGGATTTAGCCTGTTCTTTGGGATTAACTCGCCAGGATGTGAATAGCGAGCAAGTTTTGGCTCTGGCTTTACCTTTGGCAAAAAAAGCTAAGGCTGCCGGTTTGACTGTTGCTATTGGGGGTGGGGTGTCACTGCATTCTTTACCGTTTTTCAAAATGTTCTGCCAAGGACATTTTGACCGCTTCGAGACGCGCAAAGTTATCTTTGATTGTCCCCAAGCTTTGGATAATTTTGGTTTAGCTTTGCCCAAGGCGATCGAGTTTGAATTACTCTGGCTAGAGAATAAAAAAAATTATTATGGTGCTATTGTTCGTGAAGATGACCAGCGTTTAGCAATCCTCCATGATTTACTTTTTGGGTAATGATTCGGTAGTAGTGCCGTAGCCCTGTTGCTTACCTAGTATGAATTGTGTAAAATATTCAGGGCTTGCTTAGTAAATCTAAAAACCTTGTTGGATCAGATTTTTAGGCTTTTTTGAAATCCAAAAGTGCCAGGGATTGGATCGTTCGGGGGGGAAATTGGCTCTCTTATTCTTGGTGTGATCAGTTTAACTTATAACGTAAGTACCTAAGCAAAATTAATTACACATATCTAACCACCTCTTGCCTCTTGCCTCTTGCCTCTTGCTTATCTTCACTAGGAAATTAATTTTGCACGACTACTTAGGGACTTGCGTAGGAATAATATCCCAGCCAGAAAATCGCTCTGTAGAAGAACCAGACCAGCCAGATGGTACATTATCAAAGCGCAAGTCCCTTATCGCTCTTCTGGGAGTCTGGCAAAAGTCTTAGAGTCTCTAAACTCTAGCTCTCTTATGGGGTAAGCCTTCAAGCTATCGCTAACTAACAGAAACCCGAAATTTGAGTTTTTATTAGAAAAAAAGTTAGCGATCACTTGTCAAGCAAGGGTTTCAGAATCTGGATTCGGTCAGGGATTTCCGAAAGTCCCAGAAGAGCGTTATATAGGAGTGATCAATCTTTGTGTCCTCTGTGTCTCTGTGGTTCCTTCCACACCCCCGCCCCCACCAACCAACTTTTTGCCGCAAACCCTAGATAGTTAACAGTTTCCCATCCCCAGTAGCTAATCTGGAGACTTTTCTCGCAGCACATCTGGTACATTTTGTCAAAAAAACTTTTTCGTTTTAACATAAGTACACATATTTTTGGCAAAAGATCTTTTTCGTCAGAGGAGCAATTGGCAAGTTTTTCCTGGGGACGAATTAGTCATCCTAGACTGGGTAAGGGTTTCAAGGCACAAGGACTAAAAATGCACAGAGTAACCCAATTCTTAGATCCTAGCAGCAGGCTGTAACTATTGCAATCTCGTTGACAAATAGGAATTTTTCTCAATTATTTTTTAAGAAAAGTAAAGATGAAGGAATGTAAATTTAAATCTTCTCAAGTATATTGGGATTTTGATAAATTTTGCTTATGTAAATTAACCCTTAGCATTTAGCTTCTGAGAGCAGTTATCTTATTGGTGAAGTACAAAGTTGTTGTTTTGGCAAGTCTCCGAGCAAGGAGACGATGCCAAATCCAGTTATAATTCATCTTGATCAGAAACGCTATATTTTTCAGTGTAATTGTCAATTTCCTTTTTATTATCAATCTAGCTGATGGCTGACGGCTAATAGCTTTCTTTTTCCTCCGTCACCAGAGTAATACCTGTCCATTCTCCCTTCTCGTTATAAGAACGAATTAAGCGCTGTCTTTGAGTAGGAGAAAGTAACCAACCCACCTCTAAAACAAAACGATGACCGGCAGTAATTTTCAGAGGTGTATTACAGGAGGCTCCATCGGGCAGCAGCAGGATTTGAATCGGCAGCGGACCATTTTCAAACAACAATCTTTGTCCCTCAATCCGAGCGCTAGAAGTAATTTGACTATCACCAAAAGTCAAAGTTTGCGAGAGATAATTATCCCCCTGACGCTCGATCGATACATGGGTAGAATAGGCAGGAGAATTATAAAAATCCCGTCCCGTTGTCACCGCTTGTCCCCGCCATTGACCCAGTAATTGCTCCACCGTTAACATCGGTCTTTCTGGTGACTGAGAATCAACTAACTTTTCCCGAATTAAAGTCAAGCGATCGAACTCACAGCGCTCATTAAATAACTGTACGATTCTTAATCGTCTTTCCCCAGAGATTAACCCAAATTCTGCTCCGAATTGTGAGGAAAAACTACTAAAATATAGAGAACCTTGGCAAAAAGCTCCCGTCTGGCTAAATAGAATACCCTGATGGAGAGAACTATACTCTAAAATCAAATCTTCTGGCGCTTGATCGCTGTAGAGACGGCGGACCAATTGACGAATCGATCGATTATTATTAATGCCTTGCAAAGATACCAAAGTCGGGGTATCTTCGATCAGATCGCCTTGGGGAGACAGACGGGTAAAAGAACCTTGCCATTGACCGAGATTTTTTAGTAAACATTCCCACTGGGAGAGCATAATAATTGAAGTAATTGGGGGAAATAGGACAAAATACATGGGAACAATTCGATTAATGCACGCCAAACTTCATCGAGTGCGCGTCAGCGAGGCTAACGTCGATTATGTCGGCAGTATCACTATCGATCGAGAATTGATTGAGCGGGTCGGCATTTTGCCGCTTGAAGAGGTGGATGTGGTCAATCTTAGCAATGGTAAGCGCTTTTCCACCTACGTTTTTCCGGGCCAAACCGGGGAAATTTGCCCCAACGGTGGTGCGGCTCTGCTCTGTCAACCAGGAGATATTTTGATTATCTATGCCTACGAACAACGTCCAAGGCAAGAAGTTCTCGAAAACGGTCATTTTGCCAAAGTTCTCGTCGCTGATGCTGAAAATCGCTGTCAGCAATTTTTTGAACAGAGCCTAATTCCCCGGGGTGATGGTCGGGGAGTGGAATTCTATAGCCAAGAATGCTGATTCTTGTCCTCAATTTGTTAACTTTCCCGTCATAATAAGAATAAGTAATGTAAATTTTCTTAGAATCAGCCCCCATGCGTGTAATTCTCATGACCGGTAAAGGAGGCGTGGGTAAAACCTCCGTCGCCGCCGCTACAGGACTCCGCTGCGCCGAACTTGGCTATAAAACCCTAGTTCTTAGCACCGATCCCGCTCACTCTCTCGCTGACAGTTTCGATCTCGAATTAGGTCACGATCCTCGTTTGGTACGTCCCCATCTTTGGGGGGCAGAATTAGACGCACTAATGGAATTGGAAGGCAACTGGGGCGCAGTAAAACGTTACATTACTCAGGTATTGCAAGCTAGGGGTTTAGATGGAGTGCAAGCGGAAGAATTAGCGATTTTACCCGGAATGGATGAGATTTTCGGCTTAGTTCGCATGAAACGCCACTACGATGAGGGTACTTATGATGTGTTGATTATCGATTCCGCACCCACGGGTACAGCCTTACGATTGCTGAGTTTGCCAGAAGTGGGCGGTTGGTACATGAGAAGATTTTACAAACCTTTACAGGGAATGTCGGTGGCATTGCGACCACTGGTGGAACCCTTTTTTCGACCGATCGCCGGTTTTTCCCTACCGGACAAGGAAGTTATGGACGCTCCCTACGAGTTTTATGAGCAGATCGAGGCTTTAGAAAAGGTTTTGACCGATAATACTCAAACCTCGGTACGTTTGGTGACAAACCCCGAAAAAATGGTGATTAAGGAGTCTTTACGCGCCCATGCCTATCTAAGTCTCTATAATGTTTCCACCGATTTGATTATTGCTAATCGGATTATTCCCGACAAAGTAACCGATCCCTTCTTTGCTCGTTGGAAAGAAAATCAACAGGGTTATAAACAGGAAATTTACGATAATTTTCATCCTTTACCGGTTAAAGAAGTTCCTCTCTACTCCGAAGAAATGTGTGGTTTACCCGCTTTGGAAAGACTGAAAGAAACTCTTTTTGCTGGGGAAGATCCGACGAAAGTTTATTACAAAGAAAACACTATTCGGGTAGTTCAACAGGAAAATAATTACAGTCTGGAATTATATTTACCCGGCATACCCAAGGAACAAATACAACTCAATAAAACTGGAGATGAGTTAAATATTCGCATCGGTAATCACCGTCGTAATTTAGTCTTACCCCAAGCTTTAGCAGCCCTGAAACCTTCCGGAGCAAAAATGGAAGATGATTACCTGAAAATCTCTTTTAGCAACGTGGTGAAAGTGTAATTTCCCTAGATTGGGTGGGAAGCTTTTCAGTGATCAGTAATCAGTAATCAGTGAACTGAAAAATAACATCTGATCCTAAATCTGGTTATTAAAGACTGATTATTTATTCCCTTTTTTGCATGAGTGCATGAGTAGAAAACGGGTTTCTCCGAGAAACCCGTTTTCTGTGCGTTGCTCAACGGATTTAGTATGATAACTGATAGCTGTCTCCCATCAACCCTCTCGACTGGGAAATTAATTTTGCACGACTACTTAGGGTTTGCGGCAAAAAGTAGGGGCGAAGCATTCGGATAGAAAATCTACGGTTTCAGCGATAGGTTATTGCCCGAATGCTTCGCCCTGACAGGACTTGAAAATCTGGCAGCTCCTTCGCCAAAAACGACCCCATCACCCCATCACCAGACAATTGACTTTTTCAGCCAACCTTACTGATGATTTTCCCAGAAAAATCAAGAGAGCCATCTTTTTTCTAACCATGCCAGGACACTTTCAACATCTGCCACTTTTTCTCCTTCAGGTACGGGTGGACGTTGCACCATGACCACAGTTATTCCCAACTCTCTAGCGGCGATAATTTTGGCGTAGGTGGCATCACCGCCGCTATTTTTACTCACGATCGCCCCAATCTTATATTCTTGTAAAAGAGAGCGCTCTGACTGCAAGGAAAAAGGCCCCCGTTCCAATAATAATTTTCCAACCGGTACGATGGCATCTGGTTCCGGAGGGTCAATCATCCGCATCAAAAACCAGATATTGTTTAAATGTCCATAACTTGCCAGTTCTTGCCGACCAATAGTGAGAAATATCCGCGGCGCTAACCCGGGTAAAATATTCGCCGCAGCTTGATTGTTTTCTACTTCAATCCAATTATCTCCAGATACTTTTTCCCAAGCTGGACGTCTTAACATTAATCGAGGAATACCACAATACAAGGCGGCTTGAGCGGCATTAAAGGAAATTTGTGCGGCAAAGGGATGGGTGGCATCAATTAAACAATCAATGCCTTCTTGGCGCAGATAATTGGCTAACCCGGTGGCACCACCAAACCCCCCCCGGCGAGAAGGAGTTGTGAGAGTAATCGGTTCTCTCGTGCGACCTGCCAAAGAAGCGATGGCATCTATACCCGGAATTGCCGCAATTTTAGCCGCTAATGCCGCCGCTTCCCCCGTTCCCCCTAAAATCAGCACTCTTTTATTTTTAGTCATCTAGCAATTGCCAAAAGGTTAACTAATTTTCCATCTTCCTATCTTGCCTTGCAAAGGAAAGATATTGGGGGGTTACACAAGAGCTAGAACCTCTGGAAATGCGTTACAAGGGAGATCCTTGCAACGAGGTAATCTAAACATATTGACTTTCGCTGTATAATGCAAATACAGTCTATCAACTCTCTACTTGCGCTTAGAAATTAGTTGAAGGCTTACCCGATAAGAGAGCTAGAGTTTAGAGACTGTAAGACTTTTGCTAGAGTTCTAGAAGAGGGCTAAAAAAATAGCAAACTAAGAAAATTTTTCCTTTGCTACTTTTGCCGTGAACAACTATGTTAAAGAAAGTCAATTCTCTGCGATCGCTATCCTGTTTCCTCGCTATAATCCTCTGGAGTAGTCCTCTCGGGATTAACTCTAGCCTCGCTGTCAATGATAATTGTCAACTCTCCGAATCGGAAATCAAACAACAAGAAAATCTGCGTCAAACTTCCCCCCAAGAATATAACATTTTAGTACAGAAATATGCTGAACAATTGCGCTTTTGTCGTTCCCGACACTGGTTACAGGAACAGGCAATCTGGTTGCGTCTCTACTCCTGTGATACCCGTCCCGGAGCGATAGAAAGTATCCTCGATCGCATCGTGGCCAAAGGTTATAATATAGTTTATCTGGAAGTTTTTGCCGATGGTCAAGTCTTATTACCTCCTAACAATAATCCCACGGTTTGGGATAGCGTGATTAAAAATCCGGGTGCCGGAAATGTGGATTTATTAGCACAGGCGATCAAACAGGGACATAAACGCGGTTTAAAGGTGTACGCTTGGTTATTTAGCCTCAATTTTGGCTATGCTTATAGCTTAAAACCCGAGCGACAGGAGGTGTTAGCACGCAATGGTAAAGGACAGGATAGCACCTCTTTTGTCGATGATCGATCCCAAACTTTTGTCGATCCCTACAGCAATCAAGCGCGACAGGATTATTTAATTCTCCTAGAAGCCATTTTACAACGTCGTCCCGATGGAGTTTTATTTGATTATATTCGCTATCCCAGAGGAACAGGAGTCGATTCCGTGGCTGATAATGTCCAAGATTTATGGATTTTTAGTCCGGCATCCCGACAAGCTTTAATTAATCGAGGATTGAATAATAAGGGCAAATTTTTAATCGATCGCTATCTGACTCGCGGCCAAATTTCCCCCCATGATATCGTCGAAGCAGATCGCCTTTATCCCCAAGAAACTGCCCCTCTTTGGCAGGGTAGAATCCCCTTAGAAGAGGAGATGAAACAATCAGTTCAAAGTCGTTTTGATCGCCTCAAATTAGAACTTTGGTTCCTAGCGGTTGCCCATGCTGCCCAGGGTGTAATTGATTATATTAGTTATTTTTCTGCCCTAGTGGAACGTCAGGGAATTCCCGCCGGGGCAGTGTTTTTTCCTGATGGAAATCGTCTTGTGGGTAATCAAGGTTTTGATTCCCGTTTACAAGCTTGGGATAGTTTTCCCGCTTCCCTAGAATGGCATCCTATGTCCTACGCTAATTGTAACGATACCACCTGTGTGGTTAATCAGATCAAAAGAGTAGTGGCAAGCAGGGGAAATCAAACTCCTGTTATCCCAGCTTTAGCGGGTTTATGGGGACAACCCTATAACAATCGTCCCTCCTTAGAAGTGCAAATGGAAGCGATTCGCCTAGCCTTTCCCACCATAGATAGTATCAGTCATTTTGCTTTTTCTTGGCAAGAACCACAATTCGATCGAGCCAGAAGATTTTGTCATAAGTAACCGCATTTACACCTCCACTTTCACTTCCTCTGTCTCTGTTTTTTCCTGTAGTGGGGGAACTATCAAAGGCGGCAGTTCCGATCCGGGGGTGTTGAGAGTCGGTGTAATATCGACGTAGTTAATCACCGCCCCTAAAATTTTCACTTCCGCTTCTGTTAACTGGTCAGTTGCTTCACTCAAGAGACTAGAACGAGTTATCGCCTGGCGCGTTACCAGAATAATCCCGTCCGCTAGTTCTTCTAAGAGCAGCGCATCATTACAGCTAGACAGAGAAGGAGTATCCACAATCACCAGATCGAAACGGCCGCGAGAATCTTTGAGAATTAATTGTAATTCGCTCGATTCAATGATAGCTGCCGCTTGTTTTTGCGGACCGGGACTAGGCAAAATGGAAAGGTTTTCTATATTTGGGGCCAGCCGGATCGATTTACTTTTTGCCCCGTAGTAAAGTAGGGGTTCTCGGAAAGAATTGGGATCGGGAGTGACTCCGATTTCTTCGGCCTTAGAGGGACTTCTCAGATCTCCTTCGACTAACAGAGTCCGTCGGCCCGCTAAAGATGCTGCAATCGCCAGATTATAGGCAGTGGCGGTTTTCCCCTCTCCGCCAGTAATGCTGGTGACAACAACCACTTTCACCGTTTCGCCGCCGCCCACAAGTCGCAGGGTACTGCGTAAACGTTCGTAGTAGGGGAGATAATTGGCATTAGCATCGGCGAGAATCGGCTCGATTTCCTCGCCCTCTAAATTCCGCACAATCGGCAATTGTCCTAAGACTAGTATATCCCGACTAACCAAAGCTTCCCGCAATTCTTGGGGACTGTGCAGGCGATCATCGATCACTGCTAACAGGAGAATCGTACCCAATCCGGCTAAAGTTCCCAACCCAGCACCCACCAAGAGAATCAAGGTACGATTCTTGCGGTTAAACACCTGTTCGATCGGTTGAGCCACTGGCGTTTGGGCGACGGTGAGACTACCCACGGTTTCCGCTTCTGCAGCCTGAGCATCCACCAGAGCATTGAGAATATTCTCGTAGATACCCCGTTGAAAGGCGACGGCTTGGGTTAAACGAGCTTGCTGTAGCTGTTTATCGGGGAATTTCTCGTATTGGGAGCGTAATTGCTGTTCCTGAGTCACTAAGGATTCTAATTGTTTCATTAAACCCTCGCGCTGGGTTTGCAGGGTGACTAATTGAGCCGCTAGTTGTTGACGGGTGGCATCGAGATTACTTTGCTGACGGATGCGACTGCTGGGAAGATCGGTCAGGATGCCATCTTTTCCGATCACCTCGGCGGCTCTTTTTTGTAAGAGAGATTCGTTAACTTGCTGTTGTTTGCGTAATTTAACTACGGTGGGATGTTCGGGACGTAAATCCTTCTGTAGTCGCTCCAATTGGGCTTCCGTGTCCAAGATCTGCGCTCGGATACTGGCAATAATCGGGTCGGCACTAAGGGCCGAGGAGGTGTAAGCTTGATCGGGGGTTAAATCGAGTTGTTCACTCAGACTATTAATCTGTCCTTGAATGCCTTGCAGTTCTAGGCGAATTTCTCGCTGTTGCTGTTGACTACTGGTGATCGCGGTGAATAAACTCCCATCTTGAATCGCCAATAAATCTGAACCCTGGGTACTAATGTAGCGATAAAACTTTTCTTCGGCTCTGGTTAAATCTTTTTGGACTTCGTTAAGTCGGACACTGAGAGCTTCTATGCGGGCCCGTAACTGGGAAGTATTCAGCCAGCGACTGTATTCCACCATTTCCTTCATCAAGGTTTCGAGAATTAACTCCGCCTTGGCCTGGGAGTCGGCCGTTAACTCTAAAAGTATTTCTTGGGGTTGGTCGGTTCCTGTAGATCGATTGCTATTATTTTTTTGTCCCTCCGCTTCACCGGGGAAGGTGATTTTCAAATCTCGATCGCGAATTTTAACGATCTGTTCCTGATTAAATTGCAGTTTTTTGGCGGCATTGACCAATACCCGGGGAGACAGCAGTAAATCGCGGTCAATAGCCCGCCCTTGTTCTTGCAGTTGGGTTCCTGTACTGGTAAAAGCCGGCGGCGGCACCCGGTAGGCCAATTGTCCCACCGCCCGATAAAAGGTGGGGGGTTTCTCAGGATCGGGTAGGAGAGCAAAGATCACAGAACCACCTAAACAGACCAGGAAGACGAATATTCCCACAAATTTGTTCTGATCTAGCGAGATGAGAAATCGTTTAACAATTGGTAGAGCCATAGCTTTTTAATATATTCCCAGATTCTTTACATTTTAGCGGTCAAGAGTGATTCTCGCCCTTGAAATCCTAGCTTATGAAGTTGTGTTAAGGAGTGAAGGGAGCAAGTTGCCCCTCAATTATTGGAAGTTATTGAATTGATTGCTAAGGTTGAGAATTGTATTGGTAAAATTGGAAATATCCCGAATGGGTTGGGTAATGATATTAAAAGCGGCGAAAATTTCCCCTAATAGGGTGCGGGTAACGATAATTACGTCTTGATCTTCTAAGGGAACATTTTGGGAGATATCTCCCCTAACTGCCGCTATCGGACTCAAAGTTTGACTAACAATTCCCCCTTTGGCACTATCAAAACGTAGCAGAGACACTTCATTGACATTAATCCGCAGGCGATCGGAAACCGGTAAACTAGCCACCACATCGATGAAGGTGCTGCCATTGGGAATCGAAACATTTCTCAGGGCAATTCCCGAAGGAACTAAGGGAGCTAAAACCCTGACAGTGATATTCTGCTGGGTGAGGGTGGTTCTCGCCACCAGTGTGCGATTATATCCCGTTTCTTGGCCCACTTCTAACTTGGAAACAATCACGGCATCGCCCCCTTGCAGACGCATATCTGGCAAGCGTTCCCCTTTAATTAAGGGAGTATAAAGGTCAAGTTTCTCCTCTAATACTGTACCATCGACTAAAACCCGACGGACAACGATCGAACGCAGATCGGCTCTGGGAGTGCCACCCCCCGCCGCCAAAAGTACCTGCGCTAGGGGAGTATTAGGAGCGATACTATAAAACCCCGGTCGCTGTACCTCTCCCAGAATGGTTAACTGGACGGGACGGGCAGTGGTTAAAACCGCAATCACTTCCGGTTCCTCCCGCAAGTATTTTCGCCCCAATTCGAGGCGGATTTTAGTTTGCACTTCGTCTAAAGTCAAGCCCAGCACAGGAATACGCCCTAAAATCGGCACCAGAAAATTACCATCGGGATCCACCGGCCCCGTGGAATTAAATTCGGGAAAATCGGGAACCGAGACAGTAATTTGATCGCCGATATCGAGTCGATAGGCCTGAATTTGTCGGGATTGGCGATTATTAGGAGAGTAAACCGGTGGACTGTAGCCGGTAGGGGGAATCGTGTTTTCAGGAAAGGTGGGATTAGGGGGTTGGGGGGGCAAAAATTCCAACCCGGCCCCCGGTTGAGTCTGGGGTATGGACAAAGGCCCCTGGGCCTTGAGTCTCTCGGAGTCAATTACCCACAAGAACCCTGTCAGACCCAACCCTGATAAGGCTATGGCCCCAGTTCTGAATAAACTAACTGGCAAAAACTTGTTGAGCATTGGTGGAATCATCGAAAATTTGGGTCTGAAACCCCGCCGTTTTACGGCGGCTTTACCGTTAAATACTAGCGCATTTAGACGATATATTCTAGAATGTGAGGCATGGAAAAAGCCTATTCGTTTCGATTTTACCCCACACCAACACAAGAGTCGCTATTGCGGCGCACATTGGGCTGTGTAAGATTAGTTTACAATAAAGCTCTCCACGAACGAACACAAGCAGGGTATGAAAGACAAGAAAGAGTAGGATATGCTGAAACTTCTTCAATGCTAACCGATTGGAAAAAACAAGAAGAATTAGA
>NZ_JADBUE010000008.1:0-12590 GCF_020245805.1 Microcystis sp. M179S2
CCCACCACCCCACTTCCCCACTTCCCCACTTCCCCCCGCAACGCGCACGCAGTGACCACCCCACTTCCCACTCCCCATGGCGCTGTTGGAGAAAATCTTAAATTTGTCTCGCAAATTTCTAAAATGTTGCTAAGTTAATATTATGAGCTTGCGCTCCATTGTCATAGTGCGTATGTACTAAAAACAGATTCCCGTAAAAGCAATGAGGGATGAAATTTATCCGTAAGAATCCGATCAAATTAAAGACAATGGCTAAGGAACAAAGGAATTAGCAAGGGCCCATAGGGATGCTGTTCCCCTTGCCATTGGGAACAGTTAACCCACCCCATAATTCCTTTGATTGTTAGCTATCTGGTCAGCACCGCAGACAATCGGGTGATCGGATTTCAGTCCTCCAGCCATTTACCCAATTTTTGCAGGAGCCAGATTATGAGTTGACCGAGCTAAAACAGCATTCCGTGTCGCTAAAATCCCATCGACACAAGAGAATTTAAGCAAAGATCTTCTCCCATTTGTTGTAATTAAAGCTACAATCGGAAAAGTCTTTCCCCGTCTCGGATTTGAGACACAAATTCGTTCAGTATCACCTAGATTGAGATTCGATCTTCTAGTTTTGCACAGAAGGAGCAAGAGGAAAACGGCATGATGCAGGCCCACGATGTACTAACCCTTACCGAGCCGCAATTGGATTTAGATTTGATTGACCTAGACGAAGACTTCGATGATGAGGATATCGAGTTAGAGCTAGAAGAAACCAGCGATAGCAACGATGGCAAAAAAACCCGCCGCCTTGCCAGCGCTCGTCGTCGCGACGCCGCTAGAAAAAAACCCTATACAGAAGATTCGATTCGGATTTATCTGCAAGAGATCGGCAGGATTCGGTTATTGAGAGCGGAGGAGGAGATCGAATTAGCGAGAAAAATCGCAGATTTACTGAAATTAGAACGTATTCGCGAAGATTTTCGCCTCTATAGCGATGCTGAATGGGGAAAACAGGTTTTCCTGTTCGAGCGCATCGAAAAAATTATCGTTGAAAAATCGGAAAAAGAACCGAAATTATCGGATATTAAGGTTTGTTTAGGTAAGACGGAGCTAATGGCTCCCCTGGTGGAAGAATGGCTGGCGAAATCAAAGGAATACTTATCGGCCTTTAAGCGTCGTTTGTACCATGGTCGTCGCGCTAAGGAAAAAATGGTACAATCGAACCTGCGTTTAGTGGTTTCCATCGCCAAGAAATACATGAACCGCGGTCTTTCCTTCCAAGATTTAATTCAAGAAGGTTCCCTCGGTTTGATCCGCGCCGCCGAAAAATTCGACCACGAAAAGGGTTATAAATTCTCCACCTATGCCACTTGGTGGATTCGTCAAGCCATCACCCGGGCGATCGCCGATCAATCCCGCACCATTAGACTTCCCGTCCACCTCTACGAAACCATCTCCCGGATCAAAAAAACCACCAAGATTCTTTCTCAGGAAATGCGTCGCAAACCCACCGAGGAAGAAATCGCCACCAAGATGGAGATGACCATTGAAAAACTGCGTTTTATTGCTAAATCTGCCCAATTACCTATTTCTCTAGAGACTCCCATCGGTAAAGAAGAAGATTCCCGTTTAGGAGACTTTATCGAAGCGGATGGGGAAACCCCAGAAGATGAAGTTTCTAAAAATTTATTACGCGAGGATTTAGAAAACGTCCTCGATACCCTTAGTCCTCGCGAACGCGATGTGCTGCGTCTGCGCTACGGTTTAGATGACGGCAGGATGAAAACACTCGAAGAAATCGGCCAGATTTTCAACGTCACTCGCGAGCGCATTCGTCAAATAGAAGCCAAGGCCCTGCGGAAACTGCGTCACCCTAACCGTAATAGTATCCTCAAAGAGTACATTCGTTAACTTCCCGTCCTTAAAAAACTAGAAACTGAGCCTCAAGGAGACTCAGTTTTACAGTCATCTACACTTCCCCATCGGTGGGAACCTAATCCTGAAAATATCTCTGGGGTTGCCCCAATCTTGTCCAGAAAACTCTTGCAACAAATAGCACAAATCTGTTATTATGGTTTGTCTGTGTCCCGATTAACCATACCAGCATTGAGAACAAGAAACGACTGTGGCTAATACAAAGTCTGCACTCAAACGAGTCCAAATCTCCGAAAGAAATCGTCTCCGCAACAAAGCGTACAAGTCAGCCGTAAGAACCCTGATCAAAAAATGTCTTGTCGCTGTCTCGGCCTACGGAGCCAACCCCAGCCCAGAAGGGCTAGAAAGCGCCCAACAAGCTCTATCGGAAGCTTACAGTAAAATCGATAAAGCCGTCAAGCGCAACGTCTTGCACCGGAACAACGGCGCTAGAAAAAAAGCCGGTTTAGCCAAAGCTTGGCAAAAAGTTAGCCAAGCTTCCTAAGAAACGAGTAAGCTGTAATCAGGACAGACGCAACAAGCGATCGGGGGTCGATGCAATTAATAGATACGCACGTTCATTTGAACTTTGACGTTTTGCAAGCCGACTTGCCCGCTATCTCCGAACGTTGGCGAAGTGTGGGAGTCGTTCATCTGGTTCACTCCTGTGTCGAACCGGAAGAGTTTGCAGCGATTAAAGCCATTGCCGATCAATTTGAGGAAATTTCCTTCGCCGTCGGTTTACATCCCCTAGATGCCCAAAAATGGCGAGATAATAGTGCCGATCAGATCGAATCCCTAGCCCGATCTGATCGGCGCGTCGTGGCGATCGGGGAAATGGGTTTAGACTTCTATAAAGCGGATAATCAAGAGCAGCAAAAACAGGTCTTTTGGACGCAATTAGAAATCGCCCATCGTCTCGATAAACCCGTGATTATCCATTGTCGAGATGCAGCCCCAGTCATGCGGGAGGAGATCATCGCCTTTCGGCAACAAGTGGGCAAAATTCGCGGCGTGATGCACTGCTGGACTGGCAACCCCGAAGAAACTCAATGGTTTTTAGATTTGGGTTTTTACATCAGCTTTAGCGGCATTGTCACCTTCAAAAACAGTAAAACCGTGCAAGCTGCCGCCCAAATTGTCCCCAGCGATCGCCTACTGATCGAAACCGATTGCCCCTTTCTCTCACCCAATCCCCACCGCGGTAAACCTTGTGAACCCTCTTTCGTCCGACCTGTGGCCGAAACCGTCGCCCGTCTGCGCGGCTATCCGGTCGAAACCATAGCCGAACAAACCACCCAGAACGCCCGCAACTTATTTCAACTCCCCAGTTAAAAAACATAGTTTATTAGCACAGAGCAGGGGACGGGGACGGGGAAATGGGGGAATTCAACTAAAACCCCAACACCCCAAAACCCTAAAACCCCAACACCCCAAAACCCTAACATCCAACACCCAACCCCTAAAAACCCCGATCTCCGAGAGCAATTCCCGACCGTCGCTATCGTGTCATCAGCCCTTGTAACCCTATGAACAATCTTACCTTTAACCTCTTACCCGACCTCATCGAAATCCAACACTCCAGTTTTCGGTGGTTTTTGGAAGAAGGACTAATCGAGGAACTGAATAGCTTTTCCCCCATCAGCGACTATACAGGTAAATTAGAACTACATTTCCTCGGCCAGGACTACAGACTCAAAGAACCGAAATACAACGTCGATGAAGCCAAACGACGCGATAGCACCTATTCCGTTCAGATGTACGTTCCCACCCGTCTAATCAACAAAGAAACGGGAGAAAACATCGAACAGGAAGTCTTTATCGGCGATTTACCCCTGATGACCGAACGGGGAACCTTTATCATTAACGGGGCCGAACGAGTCATCGTCAATCAGATCGTCCGTTCCCCCGGTGTTTACTACAAAGCCGAAATCGACAAAAACGGTCGCCGTACCTACTCCGCTTCCCTGATTCCCAACCGAGGAGCTTGGTTAAAATTTGAAACCGACAAAAACGGCTTAGTCTGGGTCAGAATCGACAAAACCCGCAAATTATCCGCCCAAGTTCTCCTGAAAGCGATCGGATTGAGCGATAACGAAATCTTTGACTCCCTACGCCATCCCGAATTCTACCAAAAAACCCTCGACAAAGAAGGCAATCCCAGCGAAGAAGAGGCCCTCCTCGACCTGTACCGCAAACTACGCCCCGGGGAACCTCCCACCGTCACCGGCGGACAACAACTGCTCGAATCGCGCTTTTTTGACAATAAACGCTACGATCTCGGTCGCGTTGGTCGTTATAAACTCAACAAAAAACTACGCCTCAACGTCCCCGATAACCAGCGCGTTCTGACCACCACCGACATCTTAGCAGCGATCGACTACCTAATTAACCTCGAATTTGACATCGGCAACACCGACGACATCGACCACCTCGGCAACCGTCGCGTCCGTTCCGTGGGTGAACTGCTACAAAACCAAGTGCGAGTAGGTTTAAACCGCTTAGAAAGAATCATTCGGGAACGGATGACCGTCAGCGAATCCCAAAACCTCACCCCCGCTTCCCTAGTCAACCCGAAACCCCTAGTAGCGGCGATTAAAGAATTCTTTGGTTCCTCGCAACTCTCCCAGTTCATGGATCAAACCAATCCCCTAGCGGAATTGACCCATAAACGCCGCATTTCCGCCCTCGGCCCCGGCGGTCTCACCCGGGAACGGGCCGGTTTTGCCGTGCGCGACATCCACCCCTCCCACCACGGTCGCATTTGTCCGGTGGAAACCCCAGAAGGTCCCAACGCCGGTTTAATCGGTTCCCTGGCCACCTACGCTCGCGTCAACGACTACGGTTTTATTGAAACCCCCTGTTATGTGGTGGAAAATGGCCGAGTCCGCTATGATCTCCCCGTTAAATACCTAACCGCCGACGAAGAAGACGATCTGCGGGTGGCACCCGGAGACGTGGCCACTGATGAAAATGGTTATATCCTCGGCGAAACTATCCCGGTGCGCTATCGGCAGGAATTCTCCACCACTTCCCCCGAACAAGTGGACTACGTTTGTGTTTCCCCCGTCCAAATTGTCTCGGTGGCAACTTCCCTGATTCCCTTCCTCGAACACGACGACGCTAACCGCGCCCTCATGGGTTCTAATATGCAACGACAAGCGGTTCCCCTGCTGCGTCCCGAACGTCCCCTTGTGGGTACCGGATTGGAAGCACAGGCCGCTCGCGACTCTGGCATGGTCATCGTTTCCCGTACCAATGGGGTCGTTTCCTACGTCGATGCTAACCGGATTCGCATCAAAGTGGCGGATGAAGACAAAGAGATTTTCGGCAAGAGCGAGATCGAGTACGAAATTCAGAAATATCAACGCTCTAACCAAGATACCTGCTTAAATCAGCGTCCTTTAGTCTATCAAGGGGAACAGGTTGTTCCGGGGCAGATCCTCGCCGATGGTTCCGCCACCGAAGGAGGGGAAATCGCCCTCGGACAGAATATCCTCGTCGCCTATATGCCCTGGGAAGGCTATAACTACGAAGACGCGATTTTAATCAGTGAAAGACTGGTGGCACAAGATGTCTATACCAGTATCCACATCGAAAAATACGAAATCGAAGCCCGTCAAACTAAACTTGGACCGGAGGAAATCACCAGGGAAATTCCCAACGTCGGTGAAGATGCCCTGCGAAACCTCGATGAACGCGGCATTATTCGCATCGGTGCCTGGGTAGAAGCCAGCGATATCCTCGTGGGGAAAGTCACCCCGAAAGGCGAATCGGATCAACCCCCCGAAGAAAAACTACTGCGGGCGATTTTCGGCGAAAAGGCACGGGATGTACGGGATAACTCTCTGCGCGTTCCCAACGGCGAAAAAGGCCGGGTAGTGGATGTGCGGGTATTTACCCGCGAACAGGGGGATGAATTACCCCCCGGGGCCAATATGGTGGTACGGGTCTACGTTGCCCAAAAACGCAAAATCCAAGTGGGCGATAAAATGGCGGGTCGTCACGGCAATAAAGGGATTATTTCTCGGATTCTGCCCCTAGAAGATATGCCCTACCTCCCCGATGGTCGTGCCGTCGATATCGTTCTCAATCCCCTGGGGGTTCCCAGTCGCATGAACGTCGGTCAGGTGTTTGAATGTTTACTGGGTTGGGCCGGGGAAAATCTAGGCGTGCGCTTTAAGATTACTCCCTTTGATGAAATGTATGGGGAAGAAGCCAGCCGTTTAACCGTCCACGGATTGCTAGAAAGTGCCTCGAAAAAACCCAATCGCGATTGGGTGTTCAAGGAAGAACACGCCGGCAAAGTCACGGTTTACGATGGTCGCACCGGCGAACCCTTTGACCGTCCCGTTACCGTCGGTATGGCCTATATGTTAAAACTGGTTCACCTGGTTGATGATAAAATTCACGCCCGTTCTACCGGTCCCTACTCCTTGGTTACCCAGCAACCCCTGGGCGGTAAAGCTCAACAGGGGGGTCAGCGCTTCGGAGAAATGGAAGTCTGGGCCCTGGAGGCCTACGGGGCGGCCTATACCTTGCAGGAATTGCTAACGGTAAAATCCGATGATATGCAAGGACGGAATGAGGCTTTAAATGCGATCGTAAAAGGCAAGCCGATTCCCCGCCCGGGTACGCCAGAATCCTTTAAGGTTTTGATGCGAGAATTGCAATCCCTCGGCCTCGATATCGCCGTTCACAAGGTGGAAAATGCCCCCGATGGTACTTCCCGCGATGTGGAGGTGGATCTGATGGTCGATGTCGGCCGTCGCGCCCCCTCTCGCCCCACCTACGAATCCTTAACCACGGAAGACCTTGAAGAAGAAGAATCGGAAGTGTAATTTCAGTGATCAGTGAGGGGTTAGGTGATGGGGAAATGGGGAAATGGGGAAATGAGGAAATGGGGAAATGGGGAAATGGGGAAATGGGGAAATGGGGAAATGGGGAAATGGGGAAATGGGGGAATTCAACTAAAACCCTAAAACCCTAAAACCCCAACACCCCAACACCCCAACACCCTAAAACCCTAACACCCCAACACCCTAAAACCCTAAAACCCTAAAACCCCAACACCCCACACCTAAACCTTATAACCAATCTTGTTACTGTTCACCGATGGCTGATAGCTAATAGCTGTTTACTTGTTACCCGGATCGAGATGTTTTATAACCAAACTGTTGACAAAGGAAAACTGAAAAAATTGATCGCTTGGGCCTATCAAAACTACGGTTCGGCGCGCTGTTCACAAATGGCCGATGAATTGAAAAACCTCGGGTTTCGTTTCGCTACCAAAGCGGGGGTTTCCATTAGTGTGGATGATTTAACCGTACCGCCGGCTAAACGACAGATGATCGAAAGTGCCGAACAGGAAATCCGGCAAACCGAACAGCGTTATGTGCGCGGGGAAATCACCGAAGTGGAACGCTTCCAAAAAGTAATTGACACTTGGAATAGTACATCTGAATCGCTTAAAGATGAAGTAATTCGCAACTTCCAAGTGACCGATCCCCTCAACTCCGTCTATATGATGGCTTTCTCGGGAGCGCGGGGCAATATGAGCCAAGTGCGTCAGTTAGTGGGAATGCGGGGATTAATGGCTAATCCCCAGGGGGAAATTATTGACCTCCCGATTAAGACTAACTTCCGGGAAGGATTGACCGTTACCGAATACGTTATTTCCTCCTACGGGGCGCGCAAAGGTTTAGTTGATACAGCCCTACGGACGGCAGATTCCGGTTATCTGACCCGTCGTCTGGTGGATGTGTCCCAAGATGTCATCGTCCGCGAGGCAGATTGTGGCACTAATCGTTATGTTGAATTAACCGCCATGACCGATGGCGATCGCGTGTTAATTCCCTTAAGCGATCGCTTATTAGGTCGTTCCTTGGCCGAAGATGTGGTGGTCAAGGGAGAAGTGATCGCCACCCGCAACCAGATTATCGATGACGAAACCGCCGAAAAACTGGGCAAACTGGTCGATAAAATCAAAGTCCGCAGCCCCTTAACCTGTGAAGCGGCCCGCTCAGTTTGTCAAACCTGTTACGGTTGGAGTCTGGCCCACGGTCATCCGGTGGATATGGGGGAGGCAGTGGGGATTATTGCCGCCCAATCGATCGGGGAACCGGGGACTCAGTTAACCATGCGTACCTTCCACACCGGGGGCGTATTTACCGGAGAAGTAGCCCGGCAAGTGCGGAGTCCCTTCGAGGGAACCGTGCGTTTTCTGCCGGGGTTAAGTATCCGTAACGTGCGAACTCGCCACGGGGATGAACGGGACCAGGTGGAGGCACCGGGGGAAATTAAATTAACACCCAAGGATAAAACTAAAGAAACTGTCACCTACTCTTTGACTCCGGGATCACTGCTATTTGTCACCGATGGGGCAATGGTAAGCGAGGAACAGTTACTAGCGGAAATAACCTCCGATAAAGTCCAAAAATCCACGGAAAAAGCCACAAAAGACGTAACCAGTGACTTAGCTGGCGAGGTGCTATTCTCGCAATTAGTCCCAGAGGAAAAAACCGATCGCCAAGGCAACACCACCCGCATCGCCCAACGGGGGGGATTACTATGGATTCTCTCCGGAGAAGTGTATAACTTGCCAACCGGGGCCGAACCCGTGGTCAGTAACGGCGATACAGTACAAGTGGGGGATGTTCTGGCGGAAACTAAGTTAGTATCCACTAACGGCGGTTTGGTGCGTTTAGCCCCCAATAGCCGGGAAATCGATATCGTCACCGCTTCCGTGTCTTTGGATCAGGCCGAAGTAAAAGTGGAAAGTAGCGCTGGTCGGGAACAATTTATTATTCATACGGTCGATGGTCAACGCTTCCTGCTGAAAACCACTCCGGGGACAAAAGTACAGAATCATGCCATTGTCGCCGAGTTAATCGACGATCGCTATCAAACCCACACCGGCGGGATGATTAAATACGTCGATATCGAAGTCTCCAAAGGCAGCCGCAAACAGGGTTATGAAATCACCAAAGGTGGCACGCTCCTCTGGATTCCCGAAGAAACCCACGAAGTCAATAAAGATATCTCCCTCTTACAGGTGGAAGATGGGCAGTATGTGGAAGCAGGGGAAGAAGTGGTTAAAGACATCTTCTGTAACTCTAGCGGTGTGGTGGAAGTGATCCAGAAAAATGACATCCTCCGGGAGATCATTGTCAAACCGGGGCTGTTATTTATGGATCTCGAACCGGAATCCTCTGGAATTGCCCAAGAACAGTTAATTTACCCCGGGACACAGTTGACTCCCGAAGTGACGATCGAGGAGTTACGGCAAGCGGAATGGGTGGAAACTAACGAGGGTTTGGGTTTACTACTGCGACCAGTACAGGAGTTCACCGTACAAGACCAATCCACTTCTCCCACCCAAGGTTCCGCTAACCAAGAAGGAGGACGACATATCGAACTGCGATCGGTACAGCGCATTTTCTTTAAAGACGGGGAAAGAGTTAAATCCGTCGAGGGTTGTCAACTGATCAGCACTCAATTAGTCCTAGAAATTAAGGGCGAAGAACCAGAATCGGTCTCCCATCTGACGGCCGATATCGAGTTAGAACCGATCCCGCAGGGAGCCGCGAAGCGGTGCGAGGACAGCGATTGTCAGCGTTTACAGTTAGTTATTCTCGAATCTCTGGTGCTGCGTCGAGATAGTGATAATGATCCTTTAGGGGGTAATATTCAGACTCGCGTTCTCGTCCAAGATGGCGATGAAATTCCACCGGGGGCAGTGGTGGCCAGAACCGAAATCCAGTGTAAGGAAGCTGGAGAAATTCGCGGGATTCGCAAGGGTAGCGAAGCGGTGCGCCGTCTTTTAATTGTGAGTGACCGAGACGAGTTTATTCTCCCGCTCGCTGTTGCTCCCACCGTCAAAGCCGGGGATCTGGTAATCGCCGAAGCTGAGATCGCTGCCGGAGTTTTAGCCCCCAATTCCGGTCAAGTGCTGGCCGTTGACAAAACCACCACTGGCTATGAAATCCGTCTGCGTAAGGCCCGACCCTACCGAGTATCGGCGGGGGCCATTCTGCACATCGACGAGGGAGATCTAGTCCAACGGGGCGATAATTTGGTGCTGTTGGTGTTTGAGCGCTCGAAAACCGGGGATATCATTCAAGGTTTACCGAGAATCGAAGAACTGCTCGAAGCGCGTAAACCGAAAGAGGCCTGTGTCCTGGCACGCAAACCGGGAGTTTGTCAAGTGGAGTACCAAGATTCTGAGATCGTCGATATTAAGGTGGTCGAGGATGACGGCACGATCAGTGAATATCCGCTTTTAGGCAGTCAAAACCCTCTGGTGAGCGATAATCAGCGTATTGATGTGGGTCAGGCGTTAACCGATGGTCAGGCTAATCCCCACGAGATTTTAGAGGTGTTCTTTAATTATTATGTGGATAGCCTGGGCAGTTACGAGGCAGCCCTGAAAGCCTTGGAAAAAACCCAGATGTTCCTCGTTGATCAGGTACAGTCGGTTTACCAATCCCAAGGGATCGATATTGCCGATAAACATATTGAAGTGATCGTGCGTCAGATGACCTCTAAGGTGCGGATCGATGACGGCGGCGATACCAGTATGTTACCCGGGGAATTGTTGGAACTGCGACAGGTGGAGACGGTAAACGAAGCCATGTCGATCACCGGTGGGGCGGCAGCTAAATATACGCCTGTACTACTGGGGATCACCAAAGCTTCCTTGAATACCGATAGCTTTATCAGTGCCGCCTCCTTCCAAGAAACCACCCGCGTCCTCACCGAAGCGGCGATCGAAGGCAAGTCCGACTGGTTACGGGGGCTCAAGGAAAACGTGATTATCGGTCGTCTGATTCCGGCGGGTACTGGCTTCAATTCCCACGAAAACACGGCGGGGATCAGCGATTACACCCCCCCAGAGGAGGAATATAACTACAACAATCGTAGCTATTACGCTCCCCCCGGCGGCCTCGGCTTGCCCCCTCGTCCCGGTTTCGGCGATAGTAGTGAGGATAGCGATATGATTCTTGACGATCAAACCGCTCGCGCCTACGCTGAGGGTGATGTGGTCGATTTAGAGGATGATGAGATGGCTTTCCTCTCCTCCCGCGGCAGCAGTCGCTTTAGTCGCCAACCCATCAGCGATCGCTGGTCAGAACCGGATGAGGAAGGGGAGGAGGACGATTTCGAGGAGGATTACGAAGAAGAATAATCGTCTGTGGAGATATTACAAGGAGCAGTGGGAGACACGGGGAGGCAAGGGCAATTTTTCTAGAGAAAAACCCCGATTATTCCCCAAGAATCTCCTGCTTCTCTCCCCAAACTCCCTAATTTTCTGGCTAATTCACCTAAGTTTGGCAATAAAAGAAGGCAACCTTTTTTGTTAACCGGAAAGGAGACAAAGTTAAGATTTTAAGAATTTTCTCTCAAGTCGGGATGACAGGATTTGAACCTGCGGCATCCTGCTCCCAAAGCAGGCGCGCTACCAAGCTGCGCTACATCCCGAAATAAACTCCTTTTTTAGTATAGCCCAAGATCCGCATTCTTAATCGGGATACCAAAACATACCTTTGATACCTTCGGGATCGAGAACAAAACCAAGACGACGATAGAAATCCACCACCTGCGGATCGGCGAAAAGAGTTATATTACTGATGTCCTCACCCCGCAACTTCCTAATCATAAATTTCATTAATGCTTTACCAAAGCCTTTACTTTGATAGTGAGGATGAACAACCACATCCCAGACCGTAGCATTAAAAGCGTGATCGGAAGTGGCACGGGCAAAACCCACTAAACGACGGCGATTACCTCGCACTTCCCACATCGACACCACTAAAAAACTACATTCGATCGCCTTTTTAACTTTGCGTAAAGGACGACGGGCCCAACCTACCGAGTCACAAAGTTCTTCTAACTCATATAGATCTAGCTCTCGATCGGTACTAAAAAACACTCGCGTCTGTCCAAGGTCATTCTGGGCCACCTCTACCAAGTCTCCCGAATAGTCAGGAGATGCAGTGACTTCCGAGCTATTAAACAATCTTTTCCAAAAAACCATGCCGGGGGGCTACTGCCTCAATATTATCCTTTTAGCCTAGTATATTTTATTTTCCCCTGTCTACGAACAATCGGGCAACCTGAGTCCAAATTTGATTGGTTGAGTACGGAGAGGGTGGGATTTGAACCCACGAACCATTGCTGGTTACTCGATTTCAAGTCGAGCGCGATCGACCACTCTGCCACCTCTCCAAGGCAGCTAGACCTATATCCTATCATTAGATCTCCTGCATAAATCAAAAATTTTCGGCAAATGTAGGGAAAAGGGTCAGAAACAAAAACCAAAAATCTAACTAGGGTTTGCGGCAAAAAGTTTGTTGGTGGGGTTAGGAGTCGGTCGCCGGTCGTCGGTCGTCAGTAGCCGGTCGTTTCAGGCTTTCTTGCCCTCTCTTTTTGTACTAGCTTATGTACTAAAAAGAGGATAATGCCAGGTTTTTGGGGGTCCCAATCCGATTTTCGCAGCATGAACATCGGATTTTAACAGGTCAAAAGCCTTATTTTAAAAGGGTTTTACCATTATTCAGCCGACCCTAACTAGGGTCGGCTGAAAAAGTAGGGGCGAAGCATTCGGGCAATAACCTATCGGTGAAACCGTAGATTTTCTATCCGAATGCTTCGCCCCTACAGGACGCGGGCCGATGAAGACGCAAGGTTTTGAA
>NZ_JADBUE010000080.1:0-13078 GCF_020245805.1 Microcystis sp. M179S2
CAAAGAAACTTTCAGGAAAAGTCTCAAAGAGACGATAGAAAATACTGTCCGTTTTCACTCAATTTTGTCCCTCAATGACTTCTGGTACTTGTTCAATATCTAAGTCTAAAGTTTGGGCAATTTGTTCTACACTTAATCCTAAAGCCAATAAACGGGGAATAGAGTCTAATTTAGCGGTTAATGCTCCTTCCTCTCTGCCTTCCTCTAAAATATCTTGATAGATGACGGATTCTCTCATAATCTCACTCCGAAGGATTTTTTTAATCGTCTCTCGATTTAATACTAACCCAGCGAGAATACTGGTGGTGGCAGCGAGATTGCTTTGCACCTGTTTTTCGGGGATAGTTTCTAAAGAACGGGACACCTGACTTAACACCTGTTCGGGGTCATCGGTATTGCTGAGGACGGCAAAGGGTAATAACTCATTGTTCGCTTAATTTTTTAAGGGAAGGGTTTTAAAATTGCTGCAACCTTTATCCTGTATGCTTTTTAGCGAATAAGGTAAGCGGAACATGCCGAGATTGCGATCGCCAATTGGCTCGTTCAAACCCTAGGTATTTCTACAAAATGGAGACGCACCGGGTTGAATCTACCTATTGGGGATTGTTTGGGACAGCAACAATCAAAATACTTCTGATTTGCGAGCGACTTAACCTGACCGGAAAGATATCCGTATAATCTAGACCAGCTGCTCTGGTGCCATAATCATTTTCCACTTGGTCCAATAAATTTTGATTGAGAGGCCATTGTCTCATGTTTCCACCTAGTGCGGGACCATTCACAGGATATTTAACGCTTGCAGCCGTATCTAGAAGCATTTGATCGTAGGTAAAAGCTAAGACTCTATCCAATAATTCCTCGTTGGTATAAGTGAAAGCATGATCATCTTTCATGGGATTGATCATTTGAAAAACGTCAAATCCTTCATCTAAAACCATCGCTTCTTCCGCACTGAATCCATCGCTCATAATTAGGGTAATCCCTTCTAGGGTATTGCCAATTCTTCCCGATAATCCCGAGGAAGCAAAACAGATAATTCTTTGACCGGACATTCCCAAAATTCCGAAAGGATAGATGCTCTTGGGAAAGTAAATTTCTACCGTATCTCCTCCGGGGTAAGGAAAATATTCTCCTGCCCGACGCGGAGAAAAATTAACTTGTTTAAAGTTATTTCGCGTCAATTCGTCAGCGACAGCAGGATCACCCAGATTGATCTGCAGAAAACCGCCGAGAGGATTTAACTGAGTTTCTACGATAATCGGTCCGTTTAAAGCGGCACGCCTGGCATTCAAATCGCCGTAGAGTTGATATTCCCCCAAGTTAATTTTATCAATACCCTGCCTCCTAAAATTCCCCGCACAGGGAATTTGATAAGGCAGGCAAAAAATATGGCGTACATCTTGGAATCGATCGATAGCAGTAAATAGGGGAACCACATCACCTTGTTGAATAATAGTTTTTCCCCCTAGGGCAAACTCTAAAAATGGGGCGATATTATGTAAATCAGGATTGTATCCAGGTAGCGGTCTTAAAAAAGCATCATATTTGCGGGCCACCTTCGGATCGTTAATCTGTATTATATTTGCGCCTCCAGCCATAAATTTTAAATCCAAAAATTCATAACGATGGCCGAGGTGTGTAGCCATAGCATCACACCATTTGACCAAACACCGATAGATGCGCTGATTGATCGGTTCTTGATAGCCTCCGGGGAGAAACATTCCACATAATTGATTTTGCAAGGATTTTATGTAGTAATTAGGGCCAAGATAGGCAAGATGCCACGGATTCATCGTTAGATCCCCGCAACCTTGGGCGCCAATAATTAGCCAATCCTGTCCTCGCTGAGCGCAGAATTCTTTGAGATGATGATAAAGTGTCCAAGTACCCGCTCTCTGCTCGTAAGCATTGGTCGTAGAGTCTAGGCCAGGAATAGCAGTTCGAGTAAGTCGAGGAAACATTATATCCTGCACTGCATGAGGATCCTGCATTCTGGGGGAGGTTATACCATCTCGTTGAATGCCGGGGCCTTTTTGATAGTCTGGAGTCACGGACACAAAGAGCTGCTCTTTTTCCGTGTCTAGAGTCAAAGAACCAGTATTAAAAACTTGATGTTTCACCATAATACCCCCTGCTTGTCTAGGTGTGGCAGTTGCCGCTAGACAAGTCAATTAGCCCTAGGCTATCTGTTTTTTAAATCTCAACCTCGCTGACCTAAAGGGGAGTGGGGCTTTATATTTTTTTCCTGAATCTATCAGAAAGCCTAGCATTTATCGTATTACCATACTTAAATTATAGTTTCCCGGAGGAAGTCAACTCTCGCCTCAATCCTTAAGAAATCCTCAAGAAATCCTTTCCCCGCTCTCGTTTCTGAATTGCCAAGAATTGCGTTAGAATTAAAGAAATATTACAAGTGGTTGACAAAAATGAGTAAGCCTGATATAGAAAACATTGCCCTCCAGTTAGAAAGCAGCAACTCTAAAGATCGTCTGTTGGCCTTGGCATCCCTGCGAGAAGTGACCCCGGAGGAAGCTGTACCCTTGATCAAAAAAGTCCTTTATGATGAAATGCTACCAGTGCGATCGATGGCTGTCTTTGCTTTGGGAGTCAAACAAACCGAGGAATGCTTTCCTATCCTAGTGGATTTGTTAGCCAATGATGCCGATTATGGCATTCGCGCCGATGCTGCCGGGGCCTTAGGTTATTTAGAAGATATTCGCGCTTTTGAACCCCTACAACGGGCTTTTTACGAAGACACGCAATGGTTAGTCCGCTTTAGTGCCGCCGTCGCTTTGGGCAATTTGGGCGATATTCGGGCTAAACAGGTGTTATTATCGGCTCTCGATAGTAACGAAGCGGTTATTCAACAGGCCGCTATTGCCGCTCTTGGGGAAATCAAAGCAGTGGAAACCGTCGAGAAGCTTTTAACCTTTGTTAACTCTGATGACTGGTTAATCCGGCAGCGATTAGCGGAAGCTTTAGGCCATCTTCCGGCGGAAAAAACGATCGCAGCCTTAAAATTTTTGGTCAAAGACGAACACCCGCAAGTGCGCGAAGCGGCCCGTTTATCCTTGCAAAAATTGGCCAACGTCTAGGTATAGGATAGAATAAATAATCTATTCTTTCAGAGCGATCGATCTTTGCCTACAGCCATTCATGGACATTCAAGAATTTATTAATCTCTGTGCGGGTAAATGGTTTTCTCAGCGTACCAGTTATCAATTAGCTGCCCAAAAAGTTGCCAATAATAAAGCAGAAATCACCATCGATTTGCTGGCTGCCGATGCTGCCGATGTGGTGCAATTATGTTTAGAAAATAACTGTCAGTTCCAGGCCAATCTAGGGGGATGGAAAGCAACTTGGGATAATTCCGTGGACTATGGACAACCGAAAAAAATCGGTTCTAGCTATTTAGTTTGGCTGCCCTCAGAGAATTCTTGGCAAGGAAAATTAATCACATCGGACGGTAAATCGGCAGTGCTGGGAGAATATCATCTCAGAAGCGATCAAGCTTTAACTTTAACCATCGAGGATAATCACCATCGTATCGAGGAAAGAATCTGGTTTGCTAGTCCTAATCTGAGATTGCGTACCAGTATTATCCAGTCGGCCAATGGCGATCGCCAGACGGTTTTCTATTCGGAAATTCGCAAAATGGTTGCTTCTAAGTAGCTGCCATCCCCAATGTCTGAGGTGGGGAAGACAGGGTTAATCTTCCACCACTCCAGTCAAATCCTCCTAACGTCGGCTGCGTCTGCTGCTGCCGAAACCACTGCGACTAGGGGTACGTCGGGAACCGGAGGAACCGAAACTAGGAGAACGTTTGACAGTATCAGATTTACCCGAATTCTTCAGGGTACTGGAACCATAACCAGAACCACTGGGTTTTGTGGTGGTGGTGCTGCTGCGATTGGGACTAGAGGAAGTATTACTGGGATAACGACGTAAATTGCCAGTAGAACGGAGAGTTTGCCGGTTTTTGACTGCCGGAGGTGGACTATTATGTTTAGTCCGGTATTGATCCACTGCCTGATTATAGGTGGAACCGTAACCACCAAAACCGGTCATCACACCTCCCGGAGTATAGAGGGGAGGAACGTAGTATTGAGGACGAAAGAGCAAACTACCCAAAGCTTGACCAGCAACAGCACCGAAAAAAGGACTCCAAAAACTCGATTCTTGTCGAATCACTACGGTTTCCTGTTGTCCGGTTTGGGGATTGTTCCGCACTTCCGTGACATTATGGACATACTCAATTTTAAAATCTTCGGTCATGTACAGGGTAGCCTGATCACCGTTGATTTCTACTGCGGTTTTTTCCCCTTTAGCGATAGCTTCATCGCTTAATCTAGCCATTTGCAGGTTAGTGCTGCGAAAGAGGGGAGAAGTCCCCCCAGGGGTGTTTAAGAGCATTAAGGTATAAGTGCCATCTCCGTCATCGTAGGTAGCTTGTTGCACCTCGTAGCGACCGCTACTAACCTGATTGGATTCTTGTCTTACACTACTGTTATTAGCTGACGGTGACTGAGTTTGATTTGATGAGGAACCACAGGCCACCGTTGTGCAACAAAGGGTAAGAATTAAAAGGATTGTCGTTACTTGGCGCAGCATAATGGCAAAATTAAGACTATAAAGGCAGCAATTCGGGGAAATTGAGTAATAGCTGCTCATTGGTCAATTCATCTCCCAATTGAGCAGGAGAAAAATGTACCTGAATCGCGCGCAGCCGACCTTGGTAGTGGAGGTTAATTATTGATTTTAAACCATCTTCCAGGGCCTCTCGATCGGCTAGGCTAGTTTCTAAAGCAGCACTCTCACCCTCGAATGCTATTGTGATCATAACAACTAAGTTATCGGTGACGGGTAAAGTTAAGGGTTCCTTTTCCCCCACTTCCAGAGACACCGATTCACTTAGGTATCTGGCCGCGGAATCGGTAAACAGTTCGTTAAGGTAGTCTCCCGCTTCCCCCTCATTCCAAAAAACATCGCCCTCATTAGCTATAGAAAACCAATAGAGGTTCATCTGCAGCAGATTTTGACAAATTTCTACTAAACCCTCTCCCATGACCTCTAAATCGCCTTCGGAATCGATCGCCTCCCGGCCAGTACGATTAAGAATACCGATCAGCGGTGCGATTTCTTGGCCGTAGAGATGCAAAAATAAGCGACAGACCACATAGCGAGTTTTACCCGCAAATTTCTTGAAGCGATCGCCTAAAGAACTCATAATCTATCCAGTGATAAAGTAAACAGCCAAAAAAGCCCTCAGCTTTTATTTATTTTGCCATTTTCTAGGCCCCTATGCCTTGATGCCCTGCTAACAGTCTATAATTACTTAGAATCATTTTGGTGTGAGCAAATGGCTGTCCAACTGCAACAAGCTTTAGTGGTTGCTTCCTATATCTTGAAACAGCGTCTAGCAGGAAAAAAGCGTTTTCCCTTAGTTTTAATGCTAGAACCCCTATTTCGCTGTAATTTAGCCTGTACTGGCTGCGGTAAGATTCAACATCCCCCGGAAATCCTCCGCAATCATCTCACCCCGGCAGAATGTTTCGCAGCGGTGGAAGAATGTGGGGTTCCCGTGGTTTCCATTCCCGGGGGCGAGCCGCTTTTACACCCAGAAATCGATGAAATTGTCAAGGGGTTAGTGGACAGAAAAAAATTTGTCTATCTGTGTACCAATGCCCTGTTATTGGAGAAAAGCCTGGATAAATTTACTCCTTCACCCTATCTTACTTTTAGTGTCCATCTGGACGGTTTAAAAGCACATCACGATCGCTGTGTGGATCGAGAGGGAGTATTCGATAAGGCAGTAAAAGGGATTAAAGCGGCGAAAGTGAGAGGTTTTCGGGTTACTACTAATACCACGGTTTTTGAAGGCACAGAGCCGCGAGAAATGCAGGAATTTTTCGATTTTCTCGCTACTTTGGGCATCGATGGCATGATGATTTCCCCCGGTTATAGTTATGAGTGGGCCCCGTATCAAGATAGTTTCTTGAAACGGGAGCAAACTAGAGCTTTATTCCGAGAAATTCTCTCACCCTGGAAATCAGGCCAGAAAAAGTGGAATTTTAACCATAATCCTCTCTTTCTCGATTTTCTCATCGGTGAACAGGACTATGAATGCACTCCTTGGGGTAGTCCTAGCTATAGTCTTTTAGGATGGCAAAAACCCTGTTATCTGCTCAACGAAGGTCATTACAAAAGCTTTCGGGAACTTTTAGCAGAAACCAATTGGGATAACTACGGTCGGGCCAGTGGCAATCCGCAATGTGCCGATTGTATGGTACATTGCGGCTATGAACCGACCGCAGCCATGGCAGCTTTTAAACCGGCTAATATGAGACGTGCCATGCAGAGTTTAATCGGAGTCTAATCCTAAACTGATTCTAACCAGACGGCGGGGACTTGACTAGGGCGATCGGGTAATTGCATCCATCCCATTTCGCACAGACGAATTACCGAACTTAATTTTTCTACCAAAGCGGGATCAAAACGAATCCCGCTATAATTTTGACAGCGCTCTAGGGCCTCTCCTAAATCTAGAGCTAGTCGGTCGCCTCGCGGTTGAGTTGATTCCTGAAAATAGGCGGATAATCCTAAAATTCGCGACTCTAGGCTGATTTCTTCCCCTTTTAAGCCGTTGGGAACCCCGCTACCATCCCAGTATTCAAACTCATGGTAAATAATCTGTTGAATTGGGGCTAATTCGGGCATAGTTGCGAGTAATTGTGCGCCTAACACCGATCGATCCCGCCAAAATAACGCATTTGCTCCCTCTAACTGACTGGCACGCTGTCTAAAAACTTCGATCGGAGCCTCCGCTAGACCGATGCGGTATAATAAACCTGCTAATCGTAAGCGTCGTAATCTCAGGGTGGGTAAATCGAGCAATTGTCCCAACATTTCCGCTAAAGCGGCCACCTGTAGGGAAGCAAGGGGATTATCAATATCTCTTTCATCGACCTTTTGAGCCATTCTTAGAAAAGCTTGCAGTTTATTAGCGGCCAAATTTTTATTTAAACGGGATGCTTGTCCTTCTAAGTCGCTTAATTCTCGCGTTTGTCTGCTGACGGTGACTAACTGCTGTTGACTGGTTTGCAGATAGGTGACAATGCGAGAGACTACTCCCGTTAAATCCGTGGGAATGGGATTAATATTTTGACTAATTTCCTGCTGTTGTCTGCTTAAATCGGCCGCTAGACTGGGATTATAAGGATGCAGACGCTCAATTAAGATCCTAGCGGCTTTTTCGACTAAATCGCGATCGAATGTCCATAAACCGTAGAATTTTCGCTCCGTGTCTATTTGGGGTTGACTATCGGACCGGTATTCTTCCGGGGATAACTCATGACAGAGTACCATGGAGGCGTAATCGGGGGAAAGAATGATTAAATTCCACTCATTAACCAAACTATCGCTATTATCTAAGTTCACTAGCGAAACATTCTCTAAACTGCCGGTTTTATGCTCAGAAAAACCACTATCGGCCACGGCGGCGATCGCAATATGACGAGAAGAGCGAGCGATATCTAAATAGCGCTCAGCTTCCTGTAAATACCATTTTCCCTGTTGAAAGGTGACTAAGACCAGTGGTTTATTTGTACTATCTGGGCTGCTAGTTTGCAAGATATGATCTTCAAGAGCATGACAGAGGGCCACAAGGGTATTCTTAAAATAGACCCCGTAACTGCTGGGTAATCGTCCCGATGAAGCTCTTTTTAACTGTTGTAAGCTGGATTCTACGGTCATAATTTCCGAATATTAGGGGGTTGGGGAAATGGGGAGAAGGGAGAGGGGAGAAGGGAGAATAAATAAAAGCAATCTCCTGTCTCCTGTCTCCTGACGACCGGCTCCTGACTGCCTCAAAGGGGTTTATTCTACCACCCAGGGAGTGATTGCGGGAGTCCAATTAGCTAATTCTGCATCGCTAAACCAGAGACTAACTTCATCTTTGGCCGTATCTGGACCATCGGACCCATGGATAAGATTGCGTCCGACACTAATGCCAAAATCACCGCGAATCGTACCCGGTTCAGCATTGAGGGGATTAGTGGCGCCAATAATTTTTCTAGCGGAGGCAATTACTCCTTCTCCTTGCCAAACCATGGCCACCACGGGGGAGGAGGTAATAAAATCGACTAACGAACGGAAAAAGGGTCTTTCCTTATGAACAGCGTAGTGTTTTTCCGCTAATTCGCTAGAAACCTGCATCATTTTCAACCCAACCAGCGTAAAACCTTTAGTTTCAAAGCGTTGAATAATTTCCCCCACCAGATTGCGCTGCACACCGTCGGGTTTAATCATTAAGAAAGTGCGTTCCATACTGCCTCTTAAAATTTAGTCATCGAAAAATTGCGTCCGAAACCCAGATTAACCCGGAATGGCATCCTAGAGAATGGCAGAGTTTTCGCTTAAATTGCTGAGTTAGCTTGCTGTCCGATTTAGCTAGGGTTTGCGGCAAAAAGTTTTTCGTGGGGTGTGGGGTGTGGGGTGTAGGGTTTTACCGATTTTGAGGTAGTCAGTTACCGAATTTTCAGGGAAAAAGTCCAGGAATTTTACCCCCGATCCCTCCAATGGTCGGCACTTTTTGAGGAAAAAAAGTCTAAAAGCCTTATCCAACAAGGTTTTTAGATTTATTCAGCAGCCCCTAATTATCCTAGTCGTTGATTCTGTTTTCGATTCTTATCCCCCAGAAAAAATATGGTAAAAAATGTCGTTTCTTTTCTTTTTGTTACCGTGGACAAAAATTATACAACCTCAGGGATAAAACTCATGATTGAAATTAATGATTATGGAAAAAAATACTCTTATCTGGTTAAAATTTCCTCTATTTATGTTAAGGGAAGATGGTGAGCAAATTACTGAATCAAAGGAGAAGGGAGATGGAGTTTTATCCTTTGTACTAAAATTACCAATAGGCAGGTTAAATGCAGTACAGCTTATTAACAACTCTAATTAATCTTCTATTAATATAACTTCGGTTGACGGAATTGATAAACATCAGCGATCACCTGTACCCAACCATTAGCAACAGATTCTAATAATCGCTCGCCTTTTTCTTTACTTGCATTAGTAGCATCTCCCATCACTCCACTTTTAGTTAATTCCTTAGTTAACCAAGCAAAGGGTAATTTTCCCTCCATAGTTAACAAACTATTTTCTGGCAAACCTTGAGGATATTCTCGGACGGCCCGCTCAATTTTTACCTGTTCTGGCAGTAATGATAACATCATGCTAGTTTCCACATCTCCTGCATGAATACCGTATTCTAATTCATATTCCGAGAATAATTCAGCCGCATTGTGGGGAACTCGCCAAGTGAAAAAAGGAAATACTAAAAAATCGGGATATTGTTGATGAATATCCCTAGCGGCAATTTCCATAACTTGCGGTTGCCCACCGTGAGAGTTCATTAATACTAACTTGCGAAAACCCGAACGATAGAGACTTTCAGCTATCTCTTGAATGAGGGTTAATAAGGTGGCTGCCGAGAGGGTAATCGTACCGGGAAAAGACCAATGTTCGTTAGATTTTCCGTAGTAGAGACAGGGTAAAGCGAAAGCGGCGATGTTTGTATCTAATTTCTCGAAAGCTTTGCCTAAAACCCCTAAACTAATGGCAGCATCGACGGCAATAGGTAGATGGGGTCCGTGTTGTTCGATCGCACCGATGGGTTGAATAATTACCACATTTTCCTTATCTGGCATTGAATCTATATCTGTCCAAGTAAGATAGGGAAAATAACGATGTGGGGGAATAAAACCGTGCATCATAATTTTATTGGGGGTGAGGGATTATGCTTGGGGGAAAAAATTACTGTTTATATTGTAATTTTATCACTAATTCTTGGCAAGGTGGCCAATCGTCAACTATCGAGACTATGGAGAGCATCAAGAATACCTATAGGGCCAGACGAGGAAAAAGAAAGAGTCGAAGCGGAGCGAAAAATAAGCGTGGCAGCATTGGCCAAGAACAAAACCGCATCGGAAATCAACCCTTGTCACCGAAAAACTTTTCCAAGAGATTCCCCCTGACAAAAGAAAAACCGACCTTTGTGACCAGGCCAAAGAATTTTGTGGACATCAAGAGTTGAGTCAGAAACTAGGAGCAGATTTTTATTTTGCTACTCCTTATCATTTTTGGGAAAGAGGATTAAACCCAGGGTAAGAGCATCTTAAATCCTTGACAAAATGAACTTTATGTGGTTTTCTTCCCCATACCCCACACCCCAACAAACTTTTTGCCGCAAACCCTATGTAACCCTAAAGTTTTATTTACCTTCTCCTACTACAGATTGATAAAATCTTTCTAGACTTTCTACAGAGGTTCGATCGTTAAATACTGTATCGATATTCATTTTAGTATAATCTTTGATTGTTTGTCGCCATTGATTATCTAAACCTAAACGGATAGCAATTTCAATATAGTGATTTTTATCCGTAGCAATTGTCTCGGTTATGCCTAATTTTTTCAAGATAGCATAGGAATGTCGTCCGCGCATAAATTCCCCCGGACAGGTAACAACTGGAAGCTGACAGGCAATTGCTTCTAAGGTGGTATTTCCTCCCGACCAACTTAAGTTATCTAAATAGATGTCTGCTAATAAGTTAAGCTGAAAATAATCATTTTGTTCTAATTGTGGCATCATTACCCCGTAATTTTGCCAATTGAGTCCATACCTATTAAAAGCTTGACTTAATCTCGACTGAAAGCAATGGGTCACAAATTCGCTACGATGGCAGATAAAAATAAATTGGCTGTTGGGAACTTGTTTGGCAATTCTAGGAAAAATATCGTCATTTTCTGGCAGATATTTAAATAAACTTTGACAGTTTAAGTAGATGATTTTATCCTCGGCTAATCCCATCTCTAAACGAGTTTTCCTCTGGGGAGGAAGGGAAGGTTTGGCATAGGCAATACCTAAATTAGATAAGCGAATTAATTTTTCACTGTAGTGATTATCTCCCTCCACAGGTTCCATTAATTCACTGGAGATAAAATAATCAATGGTTGGTAATCCTGAGGTGATTGGATGTCCCCAAGTTACACATTGTACTGGAGCTAAACGCAATCCTGCTAGTTGGGTAGTACGAGCATCCATACCAATATCTAAATAAACCAGAATATGTAACTGATTATCTAAAATATGTTGGGCAATTGTTTCCATATTGACCAGATTATCAAACTGATAAAAATAATCACTTTGCTCTTGATATTCTCTCGTAAAATTATCGAAGGTGTTATTAATATCTATTCCATAACAATAAATTTCAAATTGTTCTCGATTTCGCCACTGCAACCATCCTTGAAAGAGTTTCGCTACCGTGTGATGACGCAAGTGAGCAGAAATATAGCCAAGGCGAATTTTTCCCGTAGGCATGGTTAGGTTTTTCACCCAATTAGGAAAGTTAACCGAGGCAATTTTATAAACCAATTCTCCATATTTTTTTTGTAGTTCTAAATCATTTTTGGCTTGATATTGAAGATAAAAATTAGTTCTTAATCCAATACTTTTCCACGCCTCCTGTTGTTGATTAGTACTGGTTAAATCAAGATTGGATAAGATATTATCTAACCGTTTCTCGTAGTTTGATCGATACAGCATAATATCTGCTTGAGTTGTGTAAACTATCGGCATTAACCGCATTAATTCTAACTTCAGGGATAGGTGATCGGGAAGATACTCTAAAGCTGATTTAGTTGCTTGAATTGCCACCTCGATCGGATAATTATTTTGTAGTAACCAAATTAGGCGCAAATGTAAATCAATATTTTCTGGATGATAGGCAATGCCTTTTTTATACACTTCTAAAGCTTGTTTTTCTTCTTTAAGAATGAGATGGCAATGGGCGCAATTTAAATAAAAATTGCTGTCCTCTATTTTAATTGCTAATAATTTTTGATAATAGTTTAATGCTAATTGATAGATTTTTCTTTGATAAAAATAATCACCTGAGTAAATATCGGCAATTTGTTGGTCAGCTTGCAGAATTTCCCAAAGGGAGAGATTTTGACTAATTTCTCCTCTATCTCCTGCCAGTTGTTGGGCAGTTTTATAAGCATTTTTTGCTTCTGTCCAAGCTTGTTTAACTAAATAGACATTGCCTAAATTGATATAAAAAGGATAAAAATCACCCTGTTTATTAATTCCCTGCTGATAGAATTTTTCGGCTGACTCTAGCTGCCCTAATCGATAAAATAAATTGCCCAGTTTATTATAAGCATCGACAAAATTAGCATTGAGATCAATCGCTTTTTGATAAGCTGATAAAGCTGTATCTAAACGTGATTGTTTTTCTAGCACTATGGCCATGGTATAATGATATAAGGCTTGATTTTCCTCTAATTCTATGGCTCGTGCTAAACAGTTAAAAGATTCTGTTAGTCGGTTAATTATATAGTATAAGTATCCTAAATCGTGCCAGATGTAAGCTAATTGTTCACGCCAAGATAAAATTCTTAAGTAAAAGTCCTCAGCTAAAGTATATTCTCGCCGATTAATTGCCTCTTGCACCTCTTGAAGACAGGAGTTTATCGCAGTCAGCGCATAATTTTCTATCTCTTCATCCCCTTCTATTTCCTCTAATTCTAGCCACTGAAGATAGATTAATTTAGCTTGGCCAAACTGCCAGCAATCGAGATTTCTAATTATCTCTTTTTTGAGGAGCATAATTAAATCTTGACTAGACTCTGATTGTAATAGCCAAAATAACCAAATTTCTTGCGCTGTTGCTTGCTGCTCTAGCAGCAGATAAGCTAATCCCAGATAGGGATAATAATCAGTCACTTCCGGATGAACCGCGAGCGCTTGTTGACAGAATAACAATAATTGATTATAGTCTCCCGATGCTAACATTAGCTCGATCGCTTGTTGGTGATTACTGTTGATCATCGAAAATTTGGGTCTGAAACCCCGTCGTTCTACGACGGCTTTACTGTTAAATATGAGCATCGTTTACGAAATATATGCTAAAATGTGAGGTATGGAAAAAGCCTATTCGTTTCGATTTTACCCCACACCAACACAAGAGTCGCTATTGCGGCGCACATTGGGCTGTGTAAGATTAGTTTACAA
>NZ_JADBUE010000081.1:0-6571 GCF_020245805.1 Microcystis sp. M179S2
AAAACCAATTTGGGAAGGATCAAAGGTGACGGTTAGGTTGGAGTTGTCCCGCGTTCCTACAACATTAAAGCGTAGCAGACTAAAGCGATTTAATTGATTAACCCCAATAGCTGTACCTTGACTTGCTTCGGGGACTGCACCCCCACTTAGGTTATCAATTAGTCCGTTAGTATTATCTAAAGTACCGCCTCGGAATAGGGGGAAATTAGAGATAACTAGGGGACTGTTGATATTGCCAATATCGGCGAAGTTATTGATATTTTGAGCAACATCGGCGGCGAAACCAAAATCAAGTAAATTAGTGATTAAACCGGCTGCATTGGTACGAATATCACCGACGAGAATTTCCGCAAAGAAGCTATTACCGAGAATAGGATTGTTCCCGGTGATTTCACTGCCAATTGTCCCGTTATTATCCTCATACAGTTTCAGTTGGAAGCTGAGAGGATTGACATTATTTAGGTTAATGGTAGCGATACCCGTATCGGTTAAAGCGCCGTCACTAGCTTGAATTGTCAGGTTAAAGGGGTTAGTTTGTGCGCTGACATCATTAGTATCGGTAACGGTAATTACGCCAGTGTTACTAATAGCAAAGGCTTTGATAGTGTCGCCATCAGTATCGGGATTTCCGGCGGTGATACTGTAGGTTAAGGGGTTATTGTCGGGGTCAGTGGCGTTAATTGTCCCGACGACTGTACCGTTAGGACTGGTTTTAGAAATGCTGAAAATAGCATCATTAACCACTGGGGGACGGTTAACAGGATTGGTTAGGTTAACAGTAATAGCGGCAGTATCGTTTAAGTTCCCATCGCTGACGGTAACGGTGAGGTTAAAGGGGTTGGTTTGACTGCTAATATCATCAGGGTCAGCCACCGTAATGACTCCACTATTATTAATGCTAAATGCCTTAATATTGTCGGCATCGCTGTCTAAATTACCGGCGGTGATACTGTAGGTTAAGGGGTTATTATCCGGGTCAGTTGCTGTTACTGTTCCCACCGTAGTATTAACCGGACTGGTTTTAACCAGACTAAAGGTAGCATCGTTAGCAACCGGAGGACTATTAGGGGTTTCGTTAACATCGGTGAGATTAACGGTGATAACGGCGGTGTCGGTTAAGCTACCATCGCTGACGGTGACGGTAAGGGGGTTATTGGGGTTAACTTCAAAGTTGATGTCATCGGGGTCAGCGACGCGAATTTGACCGCTATTGTTGATAGTAAAAGCGGCTATACCGTCGTTATCAAGGTTAGGATTCCCTGCGGTGATGCTATAGGTTAAAGGGTTATTATCGGCATCAGTGGCGGTAATCGTCCCCACAAGAGTATTTAAGGGGCTATTTTCGGGTACGGTGAGGGTAGTATCATTGAGGACGGGGGTGCTATTTTGGACGAATTCAAATGCACCTATATCAACTGTAGTACCGTTAACGCGAGGATTTCGGGCAATATCAAAGGGTATGGCTTCGGAGATGTTGCCATCGCCGTCTAAGTCGCGGGCATCAGCAGGGAGGGAGGCGTTACTACCTGCGTTAATGGCAGGGGAACCGCTTTGTAGGCGCAAGTCGTGATTGATGTCATCAACAAAGAGGGGGTCAACACTGAGGTTGCCCGTGCCTGTATATCCGCCTTGTACTATACTATTGGTGACTCCCACCGAAGCATTGCTATTGACAATTGCTGTTGCTGTCCCACCATTATTCCAAATGATACTATTACGAACATTGCTAGTAATACCCCCAGAAAAAACTTGATGTTGACTAAATAGCGCACTTCCTGAACTCGCGGCATTACCACTGAAGGTGCTATTAGTGATAGTTGTGCTATAAAAATTTCCCGTACTATTAGCTTGATAAATCGCACCACCATTAGAAGCAGCATTATTACGACTGAAAGTAGTATTGGTGGCTTGTAAATTAAAGCTGTTTACATTGTAAATTGCACCACCTGAACCATCAGAAACATTTAGAGTAAAGCTAACATTAGTTAGGCTTAAATTATTGCTTTGGTTTTCATTAGAGATAGCTCCTCCATTAGCAGCACGATTTTGTTGAAAGCTACCTTGAGTAATAGTGCCTGTGCTAAGGTTATTATAAATTGCACCACCATTGCCAGTAGTAGAGCGATTTTGTGCAAAGGTAACATTATTTAGGGTTGAACTACCACCAGAGTTGAAAATAGCCCCACCTTGACTACTTGAAGTATTGCTAGTAAATGTTGCCGTGTTGAAAACAGGATTACTACTTCCGTTGTAAATAGCCCCACCTTGACTACTTGAAGTATTGCTAGTAAATGTTGCCGTGTTGAAAATAGGATTACTACTTTGGTTGTAAATAGCTCCCCCAACACTTGTAGCAGTATTGTTGCTAAAAGTCGTATTATTGAAGACAGGAGAACCACCACTATTCCAAATAGCCCCTGCTCCACCATTGGTAGCAGTATTATTAGTGAAAGTTACATCTGTTAGTGTGGGACTGCTACCAACATTGTAAATAGCTCCACCACCTGCAGAAGTGTTGTTGCGGAAAATGCTACTTGTTAATAAATAGTTAGCATTACTGCCATTATAAAGTCCACCACCATTGCTACTAGCATTGTTATTTTCAAAAATCAAATTTCTGAGAATAGGATTACTATCCGGGATAAATATCCCGCCGCCAACATTCTGATTAGTGCCAGTTCCATTAGCATTCCCTCCCGAAATCGTAAAGCCATCTAAAACAGCCGTATTTGCAGGTGAATTTGACGTTACTACATGATAAACATTATCAGCCGTATTATTAACCGTGCCAATATCCCCACTTAAAGTAGTGACATTAGTTGATACATTTCGCTGACTAAAACTGGTTTCCGTTCCTGCAAACCCCCCATAAATTTCTACATTATTTTTGAGGGTAAAAGTCGCGGTTCTGTCTGTTCCCGTTGTCGGTTTATAGGTTCCACCAGCAACCCAAATCTTATCCCCACTTTGCGCGGCGGCTAAAGCATCCTGTAAACTGGTATAGGCATCCGTCCAAGACGTACCATTATTACTTCCCCCCGCACCAGTACGCACATAAACAACGCGAGAAAGGGCAGGAGTTGGCGCAGGAGCGAGTTCTGCTCCTTCATACGCCCCTAAATCCACATTTGCCGCCAAAACACGGGTATTACTCGCTAAATCGAGGGGAATTTTTTCAGATGTATTCCCATCCCCGTCCAAATCTCGACTATCGAGAGGCAATAAATTAACATCCCCCGCATTTAACGCAGGAGAACCCGCTTTTAAGCGTAAATCATCGGCATTAGCATTAACAAACAGAGGATTATTATCCGTTGCACCCGTAAACCCTCCCCCTTGGATAATACTATTAGCAACCGTCACACCACCACCGCTAATCTGATTAGTCGTAGTGCCACTACTATTTTGATTACCATAGAGGATACTATTGCGTATGGCTACACTACTAGAATTATTAGCAAACGCACCCCCAGTAATCGCCACGTTATTACTAAAGGTAGTATTGATGAAATTGGGGTTACTCAGATTATTGAAAACCGCACCACCACTACCTCGGTTCGCATAATTTCGACTAAAAACAGTGTTAACAATAGTGGGATTACTGCTACCGGTGTTATAAATCGCTCCCCCGTTATTAATTGCCGTATTCAGGCGAAAAGTCGCATCTGTAATCTGGGGACTACTTAAATCATTGTAAATCGCCGCGCCTTGTGTCGCCGTATTATACTCAAATAGGGTATCAATCAGAACCGGATTACTACCCGACTCATTATATAAAGCACCCCCATTCGTCCCATTATTATCGCGGAAAGTGATATTTCTCAGGGTTGGACTAGCACCCGAAACATATACCCCACCGCCATTACCTTGATTTCCTGTCGTACCATTAGCATTACCCCCAGTAATGGTAAACCCATCAAGGATAGCACTGTTTGTCAGAGGATTAGAAATATTACCCGTTGCTGTAACAACATGATAGACATTATCGGCAATCCCCGCTACGCCAATTTCACCGCTTAAAATCGTGACATTAGTGGCAATATTACGCTGATTACGGGCAGTTTCCGTCCCTGCGAATCCCCCATAAATCCCGACATTATTTTTTAGGGTAAAACTCGCGGTTCTGTCAGTTCCCGTAGTGGGTTTATACGTCCCCGCAGACATCCAAATCTCATCACCAGCTTGTGCAGCGGTTAGCGCACTTACTAAACTGCCATAAGCATTATTCCAAGCGGAACCATTACCAGTAGAACCGGATTTAACGTAGATGATAGCCATGATATACCTCGTGTGAAAAAGATAGTACAGAGTCAATAGGGAATCCACCCGAAACTTAGTTCGAGTTAGATAAAGTTGATAAGTAAGCGAATAGTGGAGAAAACTGTCTCTAGAGACAGCAAAACCATTAATCAAGCTTGGATGTCAGAAAATTTAGCACTGGTTAGGGATAATGCTTAGATTGTAGAGGCGAATAATTATAAGTTCCGTTTATTTTTTTTTTTTCATTCATCAGCAGAGCTTATTAAATAAACCATGCAGAGAGAAAATATCTGGTATAATGCCACTCCTGCAAGGATTTACCTAGGGATAAGCCGATTTATGTTGCTAAGGTTATATTTTGATAAACTTTTGTCAAGTTAGCCAGCAAATTAAGTTATTTTGTGATCAGTTAGGTTAGGGAGATGACTACAGCCTTGTCATCGGAGTCAGCCATGGGAATTTGGCCGTTATTATTGATGGTAAAGGCGGAGATACCGTCGCCATCGAGGTTAGGATTACCTGCGGTGATATTGTAGGTTAAGGGGTTGTTATCGGCATCAGTGGCGTTAATTGTGCCGACGACTGTACCGTTAGGACTGGTTTTAGAAATGCTGAAAATAGCATCATTAACCACTGGGGGACGGTTAACAGGATTGGTTAGGTTAACAACAATTGCACCGTTTCCTGTGGCGTTACCATCATTCGCGGTGACGGTTAGATTAAAGCTTGTATTTGTGCCAAAATCACCGGGGTCGGTAACGGTAATTACCCCTGAGTTACTGATGGCAAAAGGACGAGTTCCGTCGTTATCTGTATCGGTATTACCATTAGTAATAGTGACGGTAAAAGGGTTATTTTCGGGGTCACTAATGGGGACTGTACCAACGGTAGCACCCACCGCAATACTTTTAGCAATGGTAAAGGTTTTATTGGTGATAACAGGAGGTTGATTGACGGGAGTTGTAAATTCAAAGGCACCGATATCAACTGTAGTACCGTTAATGCGAGGGTTGCAGACGATATCAAAGGGTATTGTTTCGGTGATGTTGCTATCGCCATCTAAGTCGCGGGTATCAGCAGGGAGGGAGGCGTTGCTTCCTGCGTTGCTGGTAGGTTATACTAGGAGTCAAATACCTTAAATTGCTTAGTTGTTGAAAAATGACACAATCTTCTTTACATATCAGCACTCAAGTTTTACCCGGTAATAAAATAGAAATTCAAACCCCTGAACTCGCTGTTGGTGAAATGGTTGAGGTTTTTATTGTTCCTTCAACTTCTGAAAATGATCAAGATAAAAATGAATCTGACCCGCTAATTGGTTTGTTCAGAGGTTCTCCAGATTTAGCAACTCAATCTGAAGAAATTTTACAACAGGAGATTAAAGAAAATTCAGGATGGACATGGAAAGAAAAATAACAATAAGTGATACAGGGTTTGTAGTTGCTTTGCTAAATCAATCAGATATAAAACATAGTGATGTCGTAGCTATTTATCAGAACTATCAGCAAATATTATTACCCCAAACAGTTTTAGCAGAAGTCGCTTATTTAGTAGGTCGTAGTGCAGGTGTTAGCACTGTTGCGGCTTTTTTAAAAGGATTATCTGCAAGTCGGTTTCATTTAATTCCTTTAAGTGAAACTGATGTAATTCGAGTATCTGAGATTTTAGAAGAATACAAAGATAGTCGTATTGATTTTGTTGATGCAACTGTAATGGCGATCGCTGAAAGGCTCAAAATTACGCTTATATTAACATTAGATCAGCGAGATTTTAGATTATTTAGACCTAAACATTGTCAAAGTCTTGAGATTCTGCCATAAGGTCTTTACTATAGTTTTTGATAACAAAGAGACGCAAACTCCGTCGCTTACGTCCCCAATTCATCCTAAATCAAAGTTTACCGCTTGCATAACCTAATTGTCGTCTTGTTTGTGCTTTTTAGAAAACAATGCACCTAAGCCTAATGTTACTATTCCTAGAATTGTAGAAGGTTCAGAAACAGATGTCAAAAGTCCTGAAATTGTCTGTATTTCAAGTTCAGCATAATCAATAGCAATTGCATCTGCTCTTGTACCTCCGAAGCTATTTAATTCAATATTTACATTGCCATCTCCTAAACTAGAAAAGAAAAGAGAATTAAGATTAAAAATTGTAACGTTAACAGGAAGCTGAGTAAGAGCATTGCCATCTGGCGTAGAAACATCATCAAACGCTCCTGATACTTCAATACCATCAATAAATAACCTGTCATCAAATGGAATTCCACCGAACCCATCTCCAGCACCGTTATCTTCTAGGTCGAAGGTAACTA
>NZ_JADBUE010000082.1:0-25041 GCF_020245805.1 Microcystis sp. M179S2
ATAATACAGTGAGTTCTTTTCTTCTTCCGTGAATTCTAGGTTAATCATGTTTTTAATGAGTGCTTTGCTTCTAATTATGACTCTTAAACTATATTATTGTCCTTGAGTAAAAAATGCAAGTTGTAGCCGTGCAAAGTATAGGGTTTGCGGCAAAAAGTTTGTTGGTGGGGTGTGGGGTGTGGGGTGTGGGATCTGGGGAGAACAAATAAAAATAATCTCCTGACGACGGACAACTTAAGAGTTAATTTTTTGCAATAATTGCCGAATTGATTCCGCATCTTGGGCGTTGGGTAGGAGAGCAAGATAGAAGCCTAAATCCTGTTGCGCTTGGCTGAATTGTCCAATTTGATAGTAAACTAAACCTCGATCGCGCAGCTCTAAGGGATGATTAGGAATGAGCAAAAGTAGCAGATCTATTGTCCGAATTGTCTGAGACCATTGTTGACGATTCAGGTAAATATATTTTAAATTAGTCAACAAACGTAACAAAATTTGCTGATTGGTAGCAATATTGAGAAAATGTTCTTCTAATTTAACTGGCTGTTGATAAACCTGACTTAATCTTTCTTGACAGTCCTGTTTAAATAAGATTTCACCACCGTGAAAGGGATCGACAAAAATTTCCACTTCCTCGAAATCGGGACGGATAATAAAATGGCCCGGCATACCAATTCCTACCATGGGAAAATCGATCTGTTTGGCAATCTCTAAATAGATAATCGAGAGAGTGAGCGGAATACCTGTGCGGCGATCAATTACGTCATTTAAGTAGCTATTGCGGGGGTCATAGTATTCTTGGGTATTACCATTAAATTGTAAATCTTCAAACAAATATTGATTGATAATCTTGACTATTTTTAAAGGATATAATCTATCGGGTAAACGTTTTTTTACCTCCTCAGCCATTAAATTTATTCTATTTAAATAGTGATCAATATTGAGGCGCGGATATTCAAAATTGGCTATTTGTAGGGCTGCCCGAGCTAGATTTATCTCAGGGTCAGGATGTTGAATTGTTTCGATGAAGGCTTGGTATAAGAGTGCAAGGGTCATTAGAAAAGGGTATTAATCAGATTATCAACTATTTTAACCGATCCTTCCGATTTTATCGCTTCTCTTTTCTGATCACCATTAAATATTCAGCAATTTAGATGAGCTTTGCTGGGAAGAGTAGCGATAAATCTTGTCAATATCTAGATTAACCACGGCTTTTTCTAAAGGGATCGTGCGACAATTTTTATTTTGAGACTGCACTTGATAAACTAATTGATTTGTCCAATCTAAAGCAGTTAACCAACCACTTTGAGGATGATAAACCCCAGTTTCAATGTCTAGCCAACCGCTGCCGCGAGCTAGTTGTCCCGGTTTGACATCGGGAAAGGTAAAGGTTAAAGTATGACCTGTGATAATTAGTTTATCCTTGAAATAGGGTTGGGTCATGGTATGAAATTCGTTTCTAATCCAACAAAACTGCTCATTTGTTTGCTGTTCAAGGGGATATTCTGGTTGTACTCCCGCATGAACTAACCAAATATCTCCTAAATCTAAATAAGCGGGTAGGGATTGAAACCAATTAATATGCTCGGCGGGTATATTGTTATTATAACTTAGTAGTGTCGCCGCCCCGCCACTCTCGATCCAGCCGTTAAACCATTTTTCAGAAACTTCTTTTCCTGCCAGAGCTTTTAAGAGCATATATTCATGATTTCCTAGGAGACACTGGTAGTTATTTTTGATGACAAAATCCACCACTTCCAAGCTCTGCTGTCCTCGATCGATTAAATCTCCCAGAAAATAAACCTCATCCTCACTATCGGGAGCAACTCGGTTTAATAGTCGCAAAAGTGCCTGAAAATTGCCATGCACATCTCCGATAATAATACGACGCGGTTCTTGAGTCTGTTTCCCTATTTTTTTAAAAAACACACACCCCTCTCTAATTGCTGAGATTGCTGCTCTTTTATCGCTAAAAAAGTAGTTTTTATAAGGTCTTAATTTTATTATAGGACAAAGCTTTCCCTCTGACAGTCACTGGTTTTGGGGAACGCCGGAACTGCGGGAGAAAGGCTGTAATACTAAATCCTGTTTAAAAAGTATAGGATAGTGGGGTGGTCACTGCGTGCGCGTTGCGGGGGGAAGTGGGGTGATAGGAAAGTGGGGTGTGGGGAGAAACAATTCATAACTTGAGAGTTAATCACACTATTAAAAACGGATTTGGTATAAGTAGGTGGGTGGAATTAAACATAAGATGAACTTAGGTTGGGTGGAAGCATGAAACCCAACTCCCGCATGGGTTACGCTACCGCTAACCCATCCTACCAATAATTGTGCCTCCCTGCTTAATTGTTTTGTAAAGTATTTTTGCAATCTCTGGGCAGGGAGCGGACAGGTTATGGTATTATTTTTTTATGATGAGTTTTTATATAATTGGATGTAAGTGTCCATCATTGAACGCAAAGATTCCCATTATATAAAAAAGTATCTCAAAAAAATGCCCACTTGTCAAGCATGATCAAAAAAAAAGTTTTTTTTTGAGATTATAATAAAAAAAAATTAGTTTTCTACTTCTATGATAACCCTAATTAACGCTAGAATTCCCGCCCATCAGGATCGACAACAAATAGAGATAAATGCTGCTGGAAAGATTGAGAGGATAAGGGAGATGGGGGGAAGAAAAAAAGGGGAAAAGATTATCGATATGGAAGGGGATTGGCTATCGTTGGGAGGAGTAGATTTACAGATCAACGGAGGGTTAGGATTAGCATTTCCCGACTTAGAAATAACAGATCTAGAAAAGTTAGATAAGATTAGCGATTATCTTGGGAATCAAGGAATTGATAGTTATCTGCCCACCTTAGTAACCACGTCTGTGGAGAAATTTCAAAAATCCCTCTCAGTAATTGCCAAATATATCGAGAAACAGAAACAGGAAAATCGAGCGAGCGCGCAGGTTTTAGGAGTACATTTAGAGGGACCATTTTTAAACTATGAAAAAAGGGGGGCGCATCCAGCCCAATATCTTTTAAACCCAAGTATAGAAACAGTAGATAAAATCTTTGGGGACTACTTATCGATCGTAAAAATTATCACCCTAGCCCCCGAATTAGATAGTAGCGGTACGGTGATTAAATACTTAAGCGATCGAGGGATTACCGTCAGTTTAGGACATTCGCAAGCGAGTCAAGAAATAGCAAAAGAAGCCTTTTTACAGGGGGCAAAAATGGTTACTCATGCCTTCAATGCCATGCCTCCTTTACATCATCGTCAACCGGGGTTATTAGGGGAAGCAATTATCAATTGCGAGGTGTATTGTGGGTTAATTGCCGATGGTCAACACATCCATCCAACCATGATAGAATTATTACTAAAAGCCAGTAATTATCATCGAGGAATTTTCTTAGTTAGTGATGCTTTAGCGCCGATCGGTTTAGAAGATGGTGTCTATCCTTGGGACGAGAGAGAAATTGAAGTTAAACAGGGAACAGCAAGACTTTTTGACGGTACTTTAGCGGGAACAACCTTACCCTTATTACAAGGAGTAGCCAATTTAGTTAACTGGGGAATATGTGATTTAGAAACGGCGATTCTTTTAGGGACAGAATCCCCCAGAAAAGCGATCGGATTAGCGGGTTTATCGGTGGGACAACCTGCCAACTTTTTGCGCTGGCAATCGGCATCAAATTGGGAAAGATTGGATTTCCGCCAGCATTTTGGACTCTAACTGTTGAATTAGGGTATCGAGATCCACTTCGAGGCGATTAAAACATTCAGGGGGGGAAAGATCGGGTTGAAAATAAATCAATTTTACCTGACCATCACCGATAGCGACTATAGCCACTTCTTCCCTGGGATTATAGCGATAAATAATCCCAAGCATCTCTTGAATTTTACAATTAACCTTGCGATTTAATTTCTCTAGAGCCTCCCTAGAACAACAGACAAAATGGGGCTGGGGTTTAAGATCGATGCCCAGGGTTTCTTGGGCATCTTCTCCCCATTCCGAGAGTAAACCCCACATTAAACCGGCTAATTCCTGTTGATTTTCTTGCACGAATTGATCTAATTGATAGCGCCATTGATTAGCGGGATCATCGGGGATTGGTTGTTCAAATCTCATCATTAGCCTCTTTTCAGTCTTCAGTTATCAGTCTTCAGTTATCAGTCTTCAGTTATCAGTTATCAGTCCTTGATAAGGGGTGTGCCGATCCCCCCTTAGTCCCCCCTTAATAAGGGGGGAAAGCTGACAATTTTTAACACCTACCTACTTAACGACGGTACTCATCACCGCAATCACCGATTAACTGCAATAAATCCTGGGATTTTTGCAAGACATGATCAATTTTTTGATAGTCTTGGGGGGATAATTGAAAATCGAAAATACGGGCATTTTCTTGGATATGTTCAGCAACACCCAAACGCACCCCGATAATTGCCCCAGCTACGGCTTTTTGTTCGAGAACGTAACGCACTGCCACATTAGGAATGGTGACATGATAGGAATCAGCGATCGCTTTAAGAACGGTTAATAATTCTTGGAATAATTGCCAGTTTCCCCAAGCATTGATCATGTTTTTATATTTCCGTAAACTAGCGGTATTGAGACTCATGGGATTGGGTTCAGGATGACCGAGATATTTTGCCCCTAATAAGCCTCCTGCTAGAGTACCATAGGCGAGTAGATAGATGTTATGTTCTTGGCAAAATTGTGCCATTTTGACTAGAGGACGGCGATCAATCAGGGAAAACTGGACTTGATTGGAGACTATTTTAATCCCGGTGCTGAGAATAATTTTTAAATGTTCCGTGTCGAAATTAGTCAAGGCCAGGTGTTTAATTTTGCCTTCCTGTTGTAATTCTCCTAAAAAATATAAGGCATCTAGATAATTTTTATCGCGATAATCCCACCAGTGAAACTGCAATAAATCGAGACTATCCACATCCATACGACGTAGGGAAATAGCGATATTTTTTGCGACTATTTCCTTAGTCATTTTACCCGGACGGGGAACCCATTTAGTGAAAGCTTGCAGATTATTTAAAGCATCAATGCCCCTTTGGGCGACTAATTGACGACGAAATTCACCGATAAAATCTTCGGCCGGCCCGTAATGATCGGCCAGATCCCAAGTGGTGAAACCGGCATCTAGATAGGAGAACATACTAGGGATCGCTTTTTGGGGTGCGATCGAACCATGGGCGCCTGAAACTTGCCACATTCCGTTCAAAATACGACAAATTTCCAGATCGGGGGTAAACTGTAAGCGACGAGATTCGGACATGGGAATTATGAATTATGAATTATGAATTATGAATTATGAATTGGGGAGGGGAGCATCTCACCTTTGTAACCCCTAAATCAGGTTTTTATGTCAAGCTATTTTGAAAGCCTTGCTAGAAAACAGTTTTATGGATAAGTATAATTACTCACTTGCATAAATGAGATGCTCAATTGGGGAGTGGGGGGAGAGGGAAGTGGGGAGAATAAATAAAAATAATCTCCTGACTCCTAAATACTGACTCCTGACGGCTAAAAAACCGATGAATCTACTTTCTTAAATTATCGCCCGATTTTACCCTGTTTCGTTGAACAGATCCATCATCCCTGTCCAGAAAAAAGCGGCAAAGGGGAAGACTTTCGGAAAAATCTCCCCCTTTTTGGGTTTTTACTTCTCAATTTTTGCCCAGTTAATATTCCACTTCCAATCGCGCTGCGGTGACAGCATCAAAAGCGAAAGCGAGAACTATAGGCATGGGACAAGCGAGGGTGATACAGAGAATTAAAGCTGTCAAAGTCAATCCGATCGCCACTCCTAACCAAAGTTTTTCGGCAGGGGATAGACCTTTTTGGCGCTTAATGTTTTGTAACACTTTGGTGGGAATTGGTTCTGGCATCACGGCATTGGGAGGGAATGCCCAATAATTACTGTAGCGTTCGAGAAATAGCTCTGTCCAGCCGTTTTCTTGACACCATTCTTGAATCCATGGTTCGTGAAAGTGTTTCATTGCTTCCCTGTTGACTTTTTCTGGTGATTACTTTAAACATCTCCTGATGTGAATTTCATCCTAGCAAAGCTATCTTAAGGGTCGATCGGATTCAATAAAACTTAATATATGAGTAGTCGGTGAAAAGTAAAGTTAACGGTGAGGTAAGGAGTCAGGAGTCAGGAGTCAGGAGTCAGGAGTCAGGAGATAGGAGATAGGAGATAGGAGATAGGAGACAGGAGATAGGAGATAGGGGATAGGAGACAGGAGACTCCCAGATAGGAGACTCCGAGACAGGGATCAGCTTGGGGATTGGGTGTGAGGGAATAGGGAAATAATTGTTAAAAAATTTCGGTTCTTGATTCGGTACAGATTGCCTGTAATTTTTGGTCCCAAGTATCGAGGGGAAGGGGATCGAGATAGGCAAAGTCAAAGACAATCCCGATCGAGGGGATAGCTTGCCATTCGGGGGAATGTAGGAGACGATCAAAATAACCTCCCCCGTAACCTAAGCGATAACCTTGGCGATCGCAAGCGACGGCGGGAATTAATAGTAAGTCCACTTCGGCCGGTAAAATGAGAGGAGCGATCGCTGTTGGTTCGTAGATGCCATAACGATTTAATTCTAGGGGATCATCGGCAGTCCAACAGTGCCAAGTCAGGCTATCTCCGTCACAACGGGGAAAACCCCAGCGATGGTGTTGACAAAATAAGGAACTTAAATCCGGCTCTTGACGATAACTGAAGTAAGCGAGAATGGTTTTAGCGTGGTGAAAGAGGGGTAAAGATTGTAAATTTTTGCAAAGTTGCTGACTATTTTCTTGCCAAATATGCTTAGGAAGCGCTCGTCTTTGGGCAATTAGTTGTTTGCGTAATTGGGCTTTTTTGGTAGCAGAATCCATAAAATAGAGATAAATAGGAGAGTAAGTAGCTGGTTATAATTAAATTGAAGATGGATCCCCCCTTAATCCCCCCTTAATAAGGGGGGTGTCGATCCCTCCTTAATCCCCCCTTAATAAGGGGGGTGTCGATCCCCCCTTAATCCCCCCTTAATAAGGGGGGCATCTGACAGTTTTTAACACCTAACTACTTAGTAAGAACGATGCTAAATCTATTTAACTCGCTTTTTGGGCGTTATAACGAGAATATCAAGGCCAATGTGGAAATTTACACCTGGGCAACTTGTCCCTACTGTATTCGTGCTAAATGGTTGCTGGGTTGGAAAGGGGTAAAATACACCGAATACAAGATTGATGGGGATGAAAGCGCTCGTCAAGCCATGGCCGAACGGTCCAACGGTAAACGCAGTGTACCACAGATTTTTATTAATAATGAACATATCGGTGGTTGTGATGATTTGTATGCTTTGGATGGTCAGAAAAAATTAGATAATTTACTGGCTAAATGTGGGACTATCTAAAGTCTATTGATGAAAAAGCCTATGAGAAACATCGGCAATGGATGCAGTTAGCTTTAAATTTAGCGGCAACTGCGGGAAACCGGGGTGATGTACCTGTGGGAGCGGTTATCGTGGATAAACAGGGACATTTAATCGCTCAAGGGGCTAATTGCAAGGAAAAACACCATGATTCCACCGCTCACGCCGAAATTCTGGCGATTCGTGCCGCTAGTCAAGTTTTAGGCAATTGGCACTTAAATGATTGTACCCTCTACGTCACCCTCGAACCCTGTCCCATGTGTGCCGGGGCAATCATTCAGGCTAGGCTAGGATTATTAGTGTACGGTGCTGACGATCCGAAAACAGGAGTTATCCGCACTGTGGCTAATTTTATTGATAGTCCTTTTTCTAACCATCGTTTACCGGTAATCGCGGGAATTTTAGCCAAGGAATCTGGGGAATTATTACAAACTTGGTTTGAGAAAAAAAGATGAGAAAAATTTGAGTAATTATCGGGACGGTTGATAAATTTAGCTAAATTTATCAAATTATTGCCTTAGACATGACAAAAATAACCCATGATTAAAAGCTTTCGATGTAAAGATACAGAAAAGCTATATAATAAGCAGTTTGTTAAAAAGTTTTCTGGGATTGAACGATTAGCGATCAAAAGATTGCGTATTTTAGAAAGTGCTAATACACTAGAAGCATTAGCAGGATTGCCGAGTAACCGCTTAGAACGTTTAAAAGGAGATAGAATCGGTCAATATAGTATTCGTGTCAATGACCAGTATCGTATTTGTTTCTCATGGGATGATGCAGCTACTAATGTTGAAATTGTTGATTATCATTAAGGAAAATTCACGATGAATAATTGGAAAAGTCCTATCCACCCCGGTGAAATTTTAGCTGATGAATTAGAGGAAATTAATCTTAATGTTTCTCAGCTTGCCACAAGAGTTAATATCTCTGAGAATGAACTTGAGCAAATTCTCAAGGGACAAGGAAATATCACGGGAGATATTGCTTTAAAATTAGGGCGTTTTTTTAATACAGGGGCAGAAATTTGGATGAATTTACAAAAAGCCTATGAGTTAGATCTAGCGAGGGAAAAGTTAGGAAATACCCTCGAAGAAATTATTCCTTATCAATCCCTGTCTTCAGGATAAATTCTCTTGAATTCTATAATTATTCATTTGGCTGCATCTCACATTGGCTCTTCCGGTTTCTGTGTGGAAACGAGATCTATACTGATAGTTTCTTCTGCAGCTCGACCGAGCTTCGCCGAACGTCAAAATAGTCTTAAAAGTCTTGTCCGGTAAACATTTTGCGATTCCATAAGCAAAAATTATCACACAAAGTCGAGAAGAGTCATTTATCCACATAACCCACCTCCCGTTCTGTGTTATCATTATACCATGCTCACACAGAACCTAGAAGAGCCTCACATTTGCAGAAATAGCGACAATCAGCAATTATCAGTCATCCCCAAACTGATACAAATGTATGAATAACCGCGTGTGGGAGTTAATCATACTGTTAACAGTGGACTAGCTGATCACCACCAGTTGTATTAACCGGATCTTTTGCCAAAATGGAGTAAATATAGTAGCGGGGGGATGGTCAATGACAGCACGGGAAGTATTAGAGTTAATTCAAAGGGCAAAGGACGAAAGAGCGGAGAAGTTGGATCTGTCTGGCAGAAACTTAACAGAAATTCCCCCCGAAATCCCTCAACTCACCTCTCTGCGATCCCTTGCCCTCGGCCATAACCAAATCAGCGAGATACCAGAAGCGCTCGCTCACCTCACCTCCCTGCAGCGCCTCGACCTCAACCATAACCAAATCAGCGAGATTCCAGAAGCGCTCGCTCACCTCACCTCCCTGCAGCGCCTCGACCTCAACCATAACCAAATCAGCGAGATTCCAGAAGCGCTCGCTCAACTTACCTCCCTGAGAGACCTCTACCTCAACAATAACCAAATCAGGAAGATTCCAGAAGCGCTCGCTCACCTCACCCGCCTGCAAAGCATCCACCTCAACCATAACCAAATCAGCGAGATTCCAGAAGCGCTCGCTCAACTTACCTCCCTGAGAGACCTCTACCTCAGCAATAACCAAATCAGGAAGATACCAGAAGCGCTCGCTCAACTTACCTCCCTGAGAGACCTCGACCTCAGCAATAACCAAATCAGGAAGATTCCAGAAGCGCTCGCTCGACTTACCTCCCTGGTACGCCTCGACCTCAGCAATAACCAAATCAGGAAGATTCCAGAAGCGCTCGCTCGACGACTTACCTCCCTGCAATACCTCGACCTCAGCAATAACCAAATCAGCGAGATACCAGAAGCGCTCGCTCAACTTACCTCCCTGCAACGCCTCGACCTCAGCAATGAGATACCAGAAGCGCTCGCTCAACTTACCTCCCTGCAACGCCTCGACCTCAGCAATAACCCAGGGGACCTGCGTAGGAATAATATCCCAGCCAGACAGTCGCTCTGTAGAAGAATCAGACAAGCCATAAATGGTACATTATCAAAGCGCAAGTCCCCAGCGAGAAACCAACAACGATGACACCCCCCAAGAAACCCCCGAATCGGAGCAGTAAAGATTTGCTTACCACAGAAAGGTAACTTAGGCGAAAAAGTTTACAAATATTTAATATTTTCTCTCTTTTTGTCAAATAAGGACATGAAATTCCTTATTTGTTGAATCTAGTCGATGGTGAAATTAGAAGAATGTTCAAACGCCACAAACTCTTAAGTGATATTGCACTCAAAATGAATCAAACATCTGACTCTATTTATCAAGAAGAATGGGATGAACGCGCATTTCGTCCACAGCAAGTGTAGAATTATGTTATTCTAAATGCTTAATTGGTTGGTGAGTTAATTTTTTTAACTTCTCAGCCACTTCAACCCGATGACAACGATGATAAGTTCATAATTACCTCCTGTTCCTCTGTACTTGAATTATCCCTCAACTCTAAATTCTTGCACCAGAGCGTTTAAATCGAACCTCAAGAATTAAGAGGTCTTTGACATCGCTTGAGAACAAAAAAGAAAGGTTGGGGAGAGTTTTTAAAATCCATAATTCCCAGCACGGTATTATCATCTACTTTCCGAAAAGAGTCATTAATCGGCAAATAATCATAAATCATCGTGGCGCTGACTTTGCCCCGATATTCCATCATTCGCAGTCTAGCCTGACTTGTCTCTGTTTTCAGCAAGGAGTTGGTCAGCATCAGTAAAGGTTTCAGAGAATTATTTTTGAGTATCGGCAACTTCAAAATCCAGTTCATGGCCGTGGGATTGGGTGCCACCTTAAAAATTTTTCCCTGACCATCTAAAAATAACAGGGGGTGGACATTCTCAGTATCGACAAATTCTTTACCATACCAATTAGATGCTTCTAATAAACCATCCATTGGGTGATTTGTCTGAAGTCCAGAACCTTGCCAACGACCGAGCATAAAGTCTAAACTCACGGGGTCGAGAGCGTCAAACAATTGTAAAGCTCTTTCTGTGGTTGTTTGACCAGCTTTAAGAATCGACTGGCAGCTTTCTAATTCTAATGTTTCCATTGTTTCACTCTTGTTGTGTCCTGACAATAGCAGTATAGCTTCTCAGCCACAGGGTGGGGGATTGCCACTTGGTTAAGATTACCAAACATCCGACATATCTTCAGTCAATGGGTCATCGTATCGCCTTAGGGTTTCCAGCCATTCACTCATTTCTTCCTTGATGGTTTCTTTAAGTTCTTGCAAATCATCTTTATCTATTAGGCCTTTTTCAAGTAAGAAAGTGTAGAACTTTTTCAGACTACCTGCATTAGCCTTGATGCTTGATTGACTGGCCCACAGTGCCTTTTTGATAAACCAATAACCCAAAAATTCACTGACCATATCTACCCCGTCTTTGGCTTCTACGGCATCTTCATAGAGTAAATATTCGTTGATATAAAAATCTATATTTGAAACATGATTATTAATGGTTTTTTCGGACAGGCCTGATGATTCTAGCCAACTCTCAAAATCCGTTAGTAATTCATGATTGGCTTTTCTTATCTTTTGACAGTCAGCCTCGTATTTCTGGGAATCATCCATCTCAAATTTCTCTCCTCCAAATCGCTGCTCGATGGTCAATAGGGTAATGAATCAAGTGTTTTTTTCCAAGCGTCTAAAGCCGCCATTTCATCCTCATGGTCAACGTCGGCCAACCGCCGGAATCGCCTTTCTCTTTTCTGCTAAATAGCTCCAACGATGTTAGACTCAATTTGCTCAATGATGGCGGCCACATCTTCTTCTGTATCTCGAGGTTGGGTTAATTCCACATCCGTTGAGAAGAGGCACATTTGAGCCCAGTCTAAGTTTTCCACTTCACACTGGTCAATCACCGAACTGGGGATGTTTTTCAGGGTGATGCTATCCCATTCAATGCCGATGAGATTGCTCTGCCGCTCAATTGTCACAATTCTTCCTTGCCAACCACCGATGTCAGTCCCCAAATCTGGGTCAAGTACACCCTGTTTGACGATGACCGAGTCGCCGACTTTGAAGGCAAACTCTGACTCGGAAAATTCGGGCGACAAGCTGGAGGCAACCGAGAGATGATACTCGCTTCCTAGCTCTTTTAACTCAAAATCCACAATCATCCGCTTGTTTTCCGAGAAATAACGGTTTTTCCTAGCGATTAGCTCCTCGATTAGCTCTTGAATCTCCGCCTTGAGCCTTTTATCTCCTTTAAGAAGGTCTTTGTTAAAAACTCGGTCTATCATCTCTTGCCGCTTTGACTCGGGGGACAACGCCAGATTCCAAGCGATTATCCCTATGGTCAGCAGTGTTCGCATAGATCCCTTTGTTTCATTGGATTCGCGGTAAGGCTCGATAAAATCCTCCAGAACTTCCGACATTGTGACTTCCCCAGAAGGAGAGACGACAATTTCCTTGAAAGGCAAGGACTTTTCTCTTAATTTCTTCTCAAAGCTTTTCAAGGGTTTTTCGGATCCTTGGGACATTTTCTGCAGCCTGAGCAGTTCACTAAATGCCTTCGATTTTTTAGCCATGATTGAGCGGGAAAATATGTGTTATTAATCCTGTTGGGTTACTGAACAACATTGGGATAGGGGAATTGTAACTGCTGTCAGAGAGCGATTGCGCTCTCATTATTAAATCTTAAAGTTCTGGACTGAGTTGTAAGCTGTTGACTGCTGAGTGGGTGGGTGGAATTAAATATAAAATGAACGTAGGTTGGGTTGAAGCATGAAACCCAACGCCCGCATGGGTTACGCTACCGCTAACCCATCCTACAAATAATTGTGCCTACCTACTTATCCGATACTTTTTTGTTAACATAGATTAGCAATGCACTTTCAGAGATTCTCTTAAAACAGAGGATATCTCCTTCTCAAATCCCCCGCGGGGGAAAAATATGTCTCAAAAGCCGATTTATCTAGATTGCCACGCCACGACACCGATGGAGCCGCAAGTTCTGGCGGCGATGTTGCCCTATTTTACCGAACACTTTGGTAATGCCAGTAGTATTAATCATGTCTATGGTTGGACAGCCGAGGCTGCGGTTAAACAGGCAAGAGAAACAATCGCCGCTGCTATTAATAGTAGTCCCGAAGAAATTATTTTTACCAGTGGAGCAACAGAGGCCAATAACCTAGCTATCAAAGGGGTTGCCGAAGCTTATTTCGCCAAGGGAAGGCATATAGTTACGGTGATGACAGAACATCGCGCCGTTTTAGATCCCTGTCATTATCTGGAAAAATTGGGTTTTGAGGTGACAATTTTACCCGTCGGTGCTGATGGCCTAATTGACTTGGAACTACTAGAAAAATCTTTGCGTCCTGACACGATTTTGCTGTCAATTATGGCTGCTAATAACGAGATTGGGGTGATTCAACCTTTAGCGGCAATTGGGGCGATTTGTCGCCAGTATCAGGTACTTTTTCATACGGATGCGGCCCAAGCAATCGGGAAAATTCCCCTAGATGTGGAGGAAATGAATATAGATCTGATGTCCTTAACTGCCCACAAAGTCCACGGACCGAAGGGAATCGGTGCGCTGTACGTCCGGCGCCGGAACCCCAGAGTTCGTCTCGCCGCTCAAATTCAAGGGGGAGGCCAGGAAAAAGGACTGCGATCGGGTACAATATTTACACCGCAAATTGTCGGTTTTGCCAAGGCGGTAGAATTGGGCATCAAAGCGATTGAAGAAGATACCAGCCACTTAAATCAGTTAAAAGCCCGTTTATGGGAGATTATCAGTCAATTAGACAGAATTTATCTCAATGGTCATCCTAGCCAAAGATTAGCCGGAAATTTGAATATTAGTATTGAAGGGGTGGACGGTGCGGCGTTATTGTTAGGATTACAGCCAATAGTGGCTCTTTCCTCTGGTTCTGCCTGTTCTTCTAGCCATACCGCCCCCTCCCACGTTTTAACTGCCTTGGGTCGCCCCGAATCTCTCGCTTATGCCTCCCTGCGCTTCGGGTTGAGTCGTTTTAATACTTTAGAAGAAATTGAACTGGTGGGGGAACAGGTGGTTTTAACGGTTAATTCCCTCCGCAAAGCCAAAAATTTTTGACGTTTCGGCTCCTATCCACAAGTTAGTTTCGGTCTAGGTTTGAAAAATTCCGAAAAAGGTTTCTATGATTGCCTTTGACTGATTGCCGTGCCAGTTAATAACACTGATGCTTGGTTTTCAGTCCAGTGAATCATCCAACTCGGTTGTAATCCCAAAACAATAATAAATAAAGCCAAGGCAATTTCGGGAAATCTTTCGGGCCAGGTACTGCGAGGAATGCGCGATAATTCGGGGGTTAAACGACCAAAGAAAACCCGATTAATCATCAGGAGAAAATATACTGCGGTTAAACCACTAGCGACCAAACATAAGAGCGTTTGTATCGGAAAAATCGGGAAACTGCCACGAAAGACCAAAAATTCGGCGATAAATCCCACCATTCCGGGGATGCCGGCGCTGGCCATGGCCGCTAAAATCATTAACATTCCCGTGATTGGTAAACCTCTTTCTGGATTTAATAAACCGCGTAGATAATCCACATCCCGACTGCCGGTTTTTTTATACACTACTCCCACCAACAAAAATAACAAAGCGGAAATTAAACCGTGACTAATCATCTGCAAAATCGCCGCGGTGATGCTTAATCTGGTGGTGGCCGCCGCCGCTAGTAAAATATAGGCCATGTGGGAAATGGAAGAATAGGCGACTACTTTTTTCATATCCTTTTGGGCAATAGCGCAACTGGCCCCGTAGAGGGCGCTGATAGCTGCTATCGTTGCTAACCAAGGAGCGAGAGTTACCCAAGCATCGAGAAATAAACCGACTCCAAAGCGCAGCAGTCCATAGGTTCCTAATTTGAGTAATATTCCCGCTAAAAGCACAGAAACGGGGGTAGATGCTTCGACGTGGGCATCCGGTAGCCAAGTATGAAAGGGAAAAATCGGGATTTTGATGGCTAATCCAATCAGAAGGGGGATGAGGAGCAGTAATTGGGTTTTAACGTCTAAATTGTTCGATAAAAGGGGGTTATAGGCGAAATTATTAGCACCAGTTAGCCAAACTAAGCCAAGGAAAGAGATTAGCACTAAAAAGCCAGAAATTGCCGTATATAATAAAAATTTCATGCCCGCGTAACCGCGTCTTTGACCCCCCCAAATGGCAATGAGAAAGTAAAGCGGGACGATTTCTAATTCGTAAAATAGGAAGAATAGCAGTAAATCCTGCGCTAGAAAGGCCCCCGCTACTCCGGCATTGAGTAACAAGAGCAGAGAATAGTAAAATTTCGGTCGGTTAACCTCTGTGCCACTAGCATAAAGAGCAATTATTGTCAAGATGCTGTTAAGAAAAAGTAATGAAAATGATAAGCCATCGACACCGAGGGCATAATTGAAACCGAGGAAATTAATCCAAGGCAGGTTAACCGTGAACTGCATTTGCGGGTTACTAGGGTCAAATTGCCAGCCAAGGAGAATATTAAGCAGTAAGAGAACGACAGCAAGAGTTAGAGCTAATCCTCGCACTTTTTTCGCCTCTAGAGGCGTGTAGGCAATCAGTATCGCCCCTATAATCGGTAGCCAAATAAAAGCGTTGAGCATTCTTTACTTTAATGGGGATGATAAACCTTCCCATTATTGCCTGAGCGGTCAATCTTTAGCAAGATAGCTATCAACTTTTAAGTAGGGAGGCACAATCATTTGTAGGATGGGTTAGCGGTAGCGTAACCCATGCAGGCGTTGGGTTTCATGCTTCAGCCCAACCTACGTTCATCTTATATTTAATTCCACCCACCTACTTAACATTCATTTTTGAAATAACTATATCTGGTTTTTCTCGTTTCTGTGTGCAGAGCAGAAGAATAGGGATAATTTTCCAGAAATATAGTCTTCAAAACCTTGCCTAGCAAAACTACTAGGAATGATAAGCCCTGATTATCACACAAATTCGATAAAAGCCAAAGTTCTAATCATTAGGTTTGTTCTTAATATTTATTAAGTTTTAGTTAATTATATTAAGTTTTAGTTAATTATATTAAGTTTCAGTTAATTATATTACGTTTCAGTTAATGCCGAGAAAATATGCTAAATTGATGGTCAAGGTTAAAGGGGGGTGCAAAGCCAATCGCCTCTTACCCTTCTCAGAAACAGAAAAACTAGGCAACTGATACTAATTTTTAACAGTCGTAACTAACATCTGAAAATTCCGCTCTCAGAAAGAAATTGCGCTTTGGAATAATCAACTAGGTTGTCATTACTTTTCAAAAATGATCTGAGGCTAACTCAGCCCAATAACGTGGTTGAAGCCCCCATTTTTCCGTTGCCTCCTCGCTTACATTAATAACCTATCAACATATTATACTTTGACTTACCATGCTAAGAACAAGCAGTTACACGATCTATGTTGACTTACCGAGCAGTACCGACGAAATGCTGCTAGTCCATGGTTACACGGGAGCTTATAACAAAGTTTCTCGACGGGTTGCCACCTATTTGCGTTCCCTGGAAGTGAAAGCACCACCTAAACCTCTATACGGAGATTGGACTCCTGAACCGGCTATTAATGGGGAAATCACACCTCCCGCTGAAGCAACAATTGAGTTGCTGAAAAAGCGGGGATACTTGACGAAAATGACACCAGAGGAAGAGGAGGCATTCTTCGTGAAGTTAGCAACCAAGCTGCATCATTTCCAGAAGCGTTTGATGCCGACTTATGTTTTCATGCCTACCTATAGTTGTAATCTGCGCTGTCCTTATTGTTTTCAAGATCACATGAGGACAGATCCAGCCTACAAGCATTTATTAACAAGAATGTCCCCAGAGGTAGTGGATAGGATTTTTGCCGCTATGCCTGCCATTGAAGCGGCTCACGGCGTAGCAGAAGATGCTGACTTACCTCGCGATATTACTCTTTTTGGTGGCGAGCCTTTATTAGCAGAAAACCGCTCAACAATTGAATATATCCTTGAACGCGCCTTCGCTTCAGGTAAGGTAAATTTCTCAGCAGTTACCAATGGAACAGAGTTAGAAGCTTATCAAGATTTACTGGCTCCAGAGAAAATTTCTTGGCTACAAATCACTTTAGATGGCATTCCCCACGAACATGATAAGCGGCGAATTTATGCGGACGGTAAAGGTTCTTACGAGCAAATTGCCCAGAATATTACGCGAGCATTAGATTTGGGAGTCCGGGTGGCAGTGCGAATGAATATTGACAGGAACAATGTTAATAAACTGCCCGATTTAGCTGATGAAATTGTTGCTAGAGGCTGGAATAAATACAAAAGATTTCAGGCTTATACTGCCGTAGTTACTGCGTCTAATGCCAAAACTGAGGTCAAAACCACATTAAATTCTTGGGAATTAGATTTGCAACTAAACTCCCTGCGGCAAGAACATCCCAATATGAGGGTAATTGACCGCCCGGATGATGGATTGATGGCGAGGGTCAGAGAGATTTTTGCAGAGAATAGAGAGCCGATAAATTTCTTTCAATCAAGTTTCTGTGCTGCCCATAACAAAATGTACGTTTTCGATCCTTTTGGGGATATTTATGCTTGTTGGGAGAAAACGGGAGATCCGAAAATTCGCATTGGTTACATAACAGAAGACAGTCAAGTTATCTTAAATGAAGAATTAAACCAAACCTGGCGAAATCGCACGATTGTTTCTAACCCAGTTTGTCGCAAGTGTCGCTATTCTTTTTCTTGCGGAGGTGGGTGTGCTGCTGTCGCCATGAGTAATAAGGGCAAATTCTATACCAATTATTGTGATGGTTTTGCCCATCGCTTTCGAGCCAGTGTAGCTGAAGCATATTTAAATCATGTGGCTGGTACGGAAGTAGAAGAAAGACAGGAGCTTTTGTGTCCTGTATAAACGGTCTTTATCTGTCAAGCTGTGCCTGGGGAGAGTTATCTTTCTCAACCCAATTGTTCAAGTCAACTTAATCCAACTAAAAGGAGAATACCATCATGGATGACAAAACCAAAAACATTCAACCTGAAATCGAGAACTTAAATCTCGACGAAATTGATGTTGAAGAACTGGAAAAACGTCTTGAGTTAGCAGCCGCAGCCGCAGAACAAACGGTAGGATGCTTAGCTTATTGGAACTAAAAACTCCAATTAGCTAACAAATTGTTATAATTTGTTTGAATCAGAATAGCTTATTTAGGGAGAGTGATTCAAAAGTACAGCAACAGATAAAGATTACTCTTAACCCCAATTAAGCTATTCTGTTTTTTATCTAATTAGGATGGTGAATATGAATTACCTAGAAACTTTGAGGTTGGAATTTCAAGAAGAAATTGAGATAATAGCCAAGGAAAAACACCGATTACAGATTTTATGGACAGACAATCTGCTAAGAAATAGTTTAGACAATAATCCGCAAATAGGGATAGATCAGCAAGCTTTTTTTGTCTATTTCTTTATTAAAGCTTTTCCTACTCTACAGGTTGATGATATTAGGATATTGGCTCTAGCTGGTCAGTTTTTTGCTAATTCTGTTGTGTTGTGTGATGAAGTAATAGATCAAGCATCTAGCGGTATAAATATAGCTAGTGTACTAGGAATGCAAGCAAGGCAATTTGAATCCTATCATTTACTTTATCAAATATTTCCGCCTAATACAACTTTCTGGCAAAGGTTTCGAGGTTATTTATCTCAATACACTCAAGCTTGTCTTGAGGAAAATGATTTTATTTCAGGAAAACGTACTTGGAGTGAATATACAGAATCAGTTGCCATTCAAAGTATTAAGGATAAAACCGGAGTTGCTAAAACGGCGATTGCCGGCTTGGTAGAATTAGCTCAAGATGATACTTACTTAGACTCTTTGGGAGAATCGATTAGTAATTTTTATGTCGCTGGTCAAATGCTCGACGATCTCCGCGACTGGAAGGAAGACTTACAAACTGGAATACCATCTTTATTGCTGTCTCGCCTCATAGATGAATCACCGCACCAATACAGCCAGGAACAATTAGAGGAGTTACCCAAAAAATTAAATCATAAAATTTATTATCAAGGACACGCTAATTATGTCTTAGAACTTGCCTTAAAACATCTCGATCAGGCAGAAATATTAAAAGAAGAATTGCCAGAACTACTCTGGTGGAATGTGACCTCAAAACTACGTCACAAATGTCAGACATTAATTGAAGATATAGCTGGCATCGTCCAGAAAAACCTAGAACGTGCTAAAAAACAGCCTAAATTTACTTTAACCCCGCCTGCGGCTGCAAGTGAATGGCAACAACTGTCATGGGATGGATTAAACTTTATCATCAAACAGTGGCAGTTAGGCTTTGGGGAAGCTAGACACATCATGGTATTTGCCCAAGAGCAAGGATTTAGTTCTTCTCAAGAATACCAGTATGGAGATGTGTTTCAAAGAGCATTAATTGCTGATGCTTTATGTGATGTCGATGAACAGTTAGGCGGGTTACTCCAGCCGTTACTAAAAGAAGAAGTAAACTATCTCCTGAACTGTCAGCGAACAACAGGAATTGGCGGCTGGAGTTATTTTCCTGACTTGCCAGAATTGTCACCCGATGCCGATGATTTAGCACAGATAATGCAGGTTTTGTTGCGTTTGGGTCATACCGCAGAACTTATAAAATTCTGCGAAACTCCTTTGAAATTTCTTTTAGAAGATTGTGCCTATCCTGATGGTAGTTTTGAAACCTGGATTATCCCCCAAAATCAGCGGACTCCAGAACAAGAAAACCAAGCTAAGTGGGCAAAAGAGGCCTGGGGAACTGGACCTGATACCGATGTAATTGCTAATTTAGTCTATGCTCTTTGGTTGTACGATTCACAACGTTTTTCTGATCAAATTAAACAGGGAATTACCTATTTAGAATCTCAACAACAGGCTGACGGTAGTTGGTTAAGCAGTTGGTATCACGGTCCCTATTATGGCACTTACGTCTGCTTGAGATTGTTAGCCGCTACTAAACCGGATTCACCGGCGATTTCCCGCGCCTCGAACTTTTTGAAAACTCAGCAACATTCTGATGGAGGTTGGGGACTGACAGAGGATAGTGATTCCCTTAGTACAGCCCTATCTTTGTTGGGATTAGCGACTGTTGCCAAGCTGGGGGGAGGTGAGGAGAATAATAATTTAGCTACTCCAGCTTTGTCATTTTTGCAAAGTTGTCAGCAACCAGATAAAGCTTGGGAAAATTGTCAATTTATTTGCATGGAATTGGGGCGCGCTTCTGGTCAAGTCTATCAAATTCTTTCCTATGGCAGCCGCACCATAACTAGCACCTTCGTGATGAAAGCGGCCAATGCTTGGCATCAACTGAGCAGACAGATTACTTCATAAGGGAATGAGAGAAAAATGGCAATACTCAAGGCAATAAAAGCGGATAGTATCAAGAAAGTTGGGCGAATCACCGCCCTTTTCTTCTTTCCTCTCTTCGGCAGTGCTATTTTGGCATTACCTGCTTACTTATTGCAGGTAGATAACCAAATTTTATCCTTACTAATCTATGGAGGACAGTTATTAGTCAGCTTATATCTAATTTATCGCTGGTATAGTTTTAAGGATTGTGGTCTAGGCGGCATTCCCCAACTGTCTTCCTTCCTTTGGGCTTTCTCTTTTTTAGCATTGCGTTCTCTAACTTGGGTTATCTTTTTGCCTTACCGTGTTAGCCTGCCCAAGTGGGAAATACTAATTCCCGATTTATTGTTTTTCCTGTTCGTCAATGGGGCAACTGAAGAAATTCACTTTCGCGGTTTACTTTATAGTGGAACCTTAAAAGAAATTTCTCGACCAGTAGTAGCGGCTGCTATCAGTTCTTTTTTATTTGGCCTGTTACACTTGTCTTTAGGACAGCCGAGTTGGATTCCTCTTTTCATTGCCGATGGCTTGGCTTGGTGTGCAATTCGCATGAGAACTAACAGTGTTTATCCAGCAATTCTCAGCCATGGCTTACAGAATTTGTTGTTCACTGATATTTTGCTAGTTCCTCAAGACCTTAGTCCCAGTACAGAAATCATTTACACTGTCACGGCGATTGCCGTGGATCTCGTATTTTTTCAGTTAGTAGGTTGCAAAAACTTGAAGCAATATGAACAAATTGCCAGACATCCAGGGAATTCAAGAACGACTGATAGTTGATACATCTGAAGGTCGTCCAGTTTATCTATTAGCAGTGGGAACAAATCCCACCTATATTAGACTGTCATCTACTTCCTATTACCTTTTGGAACAGCACAGCTTGGGGGTTTCCTTCGAGTCAGTGGCTGAAGATCTGAATAAAAAAGGACAGCAGGTATCGCCCGCTCAAGTTGAAGCAGCTTATCATAAAGTACTAGGACAAATTCATGAAATTGAGCGCAATCCTAAGTCAAAGCGGTCAGAATTTTTCTTTAAATTTCCCCTACTGCCGAAAAGTTGGGTTCGTCCCATCGCAGCTTCTCTTTCTTTTGCCTTTTCTAAAATTAGTGTCTATTTTTTGCTAGGTTTCATGGCACTGGCCGTTGCTATTGCTCCCCATAATGATTTTAAGCTAGAAGTTACACCAGATGGCTTGTTCTGGGGCTATTTACTATTTCTATTTTCCTTGATAATTCATGAATTAGGTCACGCGAGTGCCTGTAGCCGTTATGGTAGTGAACCCAGTGATATTGGGTTTACTTTCTATCTGATTTGGCCAGCTTTTTATAGTGATGTTAGTGCCGCTTGGCGACTCAAGCGTTGGCAAAGGGTAATTGTCGATATTGGCGGCGTATTTTTCCAATTGGTAGTTGCTGCTGTTTATGTTATAATCTATAAATTTACTGATTTGCTCGCCTTTAAACTCGCTCTCTTGATGATTGTGGGCAGTTGTCTATTTACCCTCAATCCAGTCTTTAAGTTTGATGGCTATTGGTTCCTTGCTGATGCTTTGGGGGTGACAAATTTAGCGGCGCAACCCTTACGCATTTCTAATTATTTCTTCAATAAATTCAGGAAACGTCCAGTAAAACCTTTACCTTGGCCTCCCATAATTTTGATAATTTTAACCTTATATACTTTCCTGAGTTTTGCTATTTGGGGATATTTTCTTTGGTTCATTTTTCCTCTCTTCTGGCAAGAATCAGTCAAGTATCCCCAAGCAGTAGTTTCAATTACTTCTAAGCTTTGGCATTGGCCTCCTATTTTGGGTTTAGAAGAATTAAAAGCTTTTGCTACTTCAACTTTTCTGCTTGCCATTTTTGGCTTGATGGTATGGCGTTTAATTCAAGCCCTAATTAATCTAAAATTCCGCAGTCAAACTCAATCAGGAGGGAACTAATGAAAATTTTTGATTATTGGCAAATTGCCAGTCAAAATCTCCTCAAAAATAAACTGCGTAGTAGTCTGACTATGCTAGGAATTATTGTGGGTAATGCTTCCGTCATCACCTTATTCGGAATTGGTCAGGGAACACAAAATTTAGCAGCCCAGCAGTTTCAATCCTTGGGAACTAATGTTTTATTTGTCGTCCCTGATGTCAGCGATGGTTGGGGGACTACTTATCAAAAACCGAGAAGTTTAGTATTAGAAGATGCTAGAGCGATTGCCACTCAAGTGCCGGCCGTGTCAGAAGTTGCTCCTGAAATTCAATCGACCGAAGTTGCAAATTACGGCAGTAAAACCTTTGAGACTCGTGCTATTGGCACCACACCAGAATATCTCTCGGTGCGAAATTTTGATGTAGCTAAGGGGCGATTTTTGAATGAATCAGATATTGAAAGCAATAATTTAGTCGTGACTTTAGGACCAGAATTGGCAACAAAATTATTTAACCAAGAAAATCCTCTAAATCAATACGTGCGGATTAGAAATATTGATTTTCGCGTTATTGGAGTGATGAAACCGAAAGGTTCAGTATTAGGAACCAATTTAGATGATGTTGCCATGATACCAGTTACCACAATGGCCAATCGCCTGACTGGAAGAACCTCTTCTGCTGGTATAGAACTATCCTTTATTTCCTTTTCAGCACGAGATAAAACCAGAGTAGAAGCCGCCCTATTTCAAGTAAGAAATCTACTGCGACAGCGCCATCAGGCATCTGACTTTAGCATACAAACTCAAAAAGATTTGTCAGCAACTGCCGACCGGATTGCCAGCGCCCTGACTTTATTCTTAGTAGCGATCGCCAGTATCTCTCTTTTCGTCGGCGGCATTGGTATCATGAATATTATGCTGATTTCTGTAAGTGAGCGCACTTCAGAAATTGGACTACGAAAAGCAGTAGGAGCATCTGGCCGCCAGATTCTCATGCAGTTTCTTATTGAAGCAGTTATCCTTTCGGTACTTGGGGGGTCAATCGGGGCTTTTGTGGGAGTCGGCGGCAATATCCTCGTTGCTAGTTTTACTCCCCTCAAAGCCAGCATTTCTCCTCTAGTGATTGCTTTAACTTTAGGTGTGTCGGGAAGTATCGGACTATTTTTCGGAGTCGCCCCTGCCCGACAGGCAGCCCGACTAGACCCAATTGTCGCCTTGCGGAGTATATAAAACCTAACTATGCAAGTTCCAGTGATCCCCAAAATTACCCTCAAGCTCCCCCGTACCTGGACGATGGGAATCCTCACCGTCGGCATCATCGGCAGCACTGCTACAGTTTACCTAACATCGCGCCGTCCCGCTGCTCCCACAGACATCAATCACCTCACGGTTGCCGTCAAACAAGAGAACCTTACCTTAGAAATTCAAGCCAGCGGCACAGTTAGACCGATTGAAAGCGTCAATATTAGTCCCAAAACTTCCGGGCGCTTGACAGAACTTCTCGTGGAAAAAGGAGATCGGGTCAAGGAAGGGCAAGTTATCGCCCGCATGGAAGATACAGAAATTCGCACCCAACTAATAGAAGCGCAGGCTAACCTCAGTCGCCAAGAAGCCCGTCTCGCTGAATTGCTGGCGGGCAGCCGCCCTGAAGACATCGCCCAAGGTCTTGCCCGTTTGAGCCAAACCGAAGCCCGTCTCGCTCAATTACTGGCGGGCAGTCGCCTTGAAGACATTGCCCAAGCTCAAGCTCAACTAGAAGCAGTCCAAGCCAAAGAAAGACTCGCCGTCGCTAGACTGGAGAGGAACCGACAGCTTTTAGCCGATGGAGCGATCGCTGAAGATAAACTAGATGAAGCCACTGCCGATGCTGAGAGTGCTGCCGCTAATAGCCAAGAAGCAATGAACCAATTAGCTAAACTGAAAAATGGCAGCCGCCCCCAAGAAATTGCCCAGGCGCGTGCCGAAGTTGCTGAAGCTAAATCCGCACTAACAGAATTGGAAAATGGCAGCCGCCCCCAAGAAATTGCCCAAGCAAGGGCAGAAGTCGCCGTAGCCAAAGCTCAAGTTTTGCGGGTTCAATCCCAAATGCAAGATAGCGTGGTTGTGGCTCCCTTTTCCGGCTTGATTACTCAACGCTATGCCAGCATCGGTGCTTTTGTCACCCCAACTACTTCCGCTTCTAGTAGTGCTTCTGCTACTTCTACTTCAATTGTTGCTTTAGCCACGGGATTGGAGATTCTCGCCGAACTTTCAGAAGTAGATATTAGTAAAATAAAAGTCGGACAAATGGTGCAAATTCGTACTGATGCCTATCCGCAAAAAGTCTTTCAAGGGAGAGTCCGCTTGATTGCCCCAGAAGCAGTCAGGACTAACAATGTCACCTCTTTTCAGGTACAGATAGCAATTGAAACGGGACAGGAAAAACTCCTGTCGGGAATGAATGTGAGACTGACTCTTTTAGGGTCCTCAATTCCTCAGGCTTTAGTCGTACCAAATGTCGCTGTTTTAACTCAAAATGGCAAGACTGGGGTATTAGTTCCTAACCAGGAGAATAAACCTAAATTCCGTCCGGTGACTCTTGGCCCAGTCATCGGCGATAAAACTCAGGTTCTTAATGGGGTTAAGGTTGGAGAGCGGGTATTTATCGACTATCCTGAAGATTCTCCTTAGAGTATCTGTTTAGATCAGCTATAATTATCGTCTGGGGTTTGACTCGGTGTCAAAAAAGTTTCAGCTAATTTAATTAAATTGGTTCGATTAATCTTCCCCTGGGGACTTTTTGGTATCTCTGGTAATTTTATCCAATGTTTCGGCAGTTTATAATTGACTAATTTATCCTTAATCAGGGATTGAATACTTGCCTGGC
>NZ_JADBUE010000083.1:0-5582 GCF_020245805.1 Microcystis sp. M179S2
AGGGAGCATCTCACCTTTGCCATGAGCATAAATACTTAGTGGAAAAATAGGCTTTTCGAGGGTAATTCTTGTTTTAATTCTCCATGTACGCAGTCTTTAAAAGCCTCTATTTCGTTCCAAGACACGATTAAGAGTGGCTTTTAGGCTAAGTATAATTACTCATTGCGTAAGTGAGATGCTCCCTTCAAAGAAGTACAGGATTTTTAAATGCCAGAGGTACTTATATTCTCACAATCAATTGCGATGAATATTTACACCCTGAGATCGTCACCTTAGTCAAAGACTATTTTGAACGCTTCCCCAATAGTTGGGTATTAAGATTAGCCAGATGTGGATTTCCCTACGGTGAACGAGAAAAATTAGAGAGTCCTTGGCCAACAATTCCCGATGTAAAAAGTTTAGCTATCTGTAGCAGGAGAGAAAATAATAGCAACTTATTTAAAGAGAATAATTATTTATTAGAATTACCGATCGCTCCTTTAGATAATCCTTTTAATCCCCAAGTTTTTCTCAATCAACGTCGCGATCAAAATGGTTCCCATTTAGAAAATTTTGATAAAAAAGTTTGGAAAAGTGAACCTGTGCAAGTAGCGACGATAGAAATTACTAATCTCATGAACTTATTTGGTCCGATTAAATATATTCCTTTTTGGTGTTTAGATAGATTACTAGGTTTATATATTCAGGCTAAATATTTTGAAAAAGAGCGAGTAATCGGTCACTGGCTGCCGAATTATCCCGAACAAATACGAATTGAAGATAATCCTCCTGAATACCAAAGAACTTGGCGATTTTACTTTTTATCGGAAGTTATGTTATTAAGAAAATTCCCTCAGTATGGCTATCTTTGGAATCTAGCTATCTATCAATTTTTAGAACTGCCTGCTTGGATGATTAAATCTCTGAAACAAAAAATTATACCCAGTAAATCAGTCTAGTTATATCCAAGTGATCGGTAATCCAGAATAATAACCTAAATTTATGGAACTATGCTCTGTTTCCCAATCTAACACCTGTTCCACACGCTGATAAATTGCCGCAGCTTCCTCACTAGAATTGCCGATACAAGTTAACCCTAATTTACCAAATTCCGACAGCGCACCCATGAGATGAAAAACTGTTCCTGTTTTACTGCTACTATCAAAATGCAAGTGATGTTTAGCAATAATATCCATTAAATCATCGGGAAGTAAACCTTTGTATTGGGGTTTGTGGAGATTATCGGAGGCAATATAGTATTTTTCCTGGTGAGGTTGACTGAAAAATGATCCGGTTTTTCGATCATATTCACCATTAGTTAAAAGCTTCAAAGTCATAAAAGGATGGGTGGTTCCTCCTTTTCGCAGATTAATTTCGATCGCCTGTAAATCCCAGACTAAAGTTTCTGGATTTTTCACAGCGACGAAATCAACTCCATAGCGTTCAATTGCCCCCTTGGCTGCCAGAATTTCCCCTATTTTTAGACCTAATTCCTGTAATTGTAGGCGATAATTTTCATCGGCAGGAAAATGACAACCTAGATAAATTTGACCATCGGGACCGCCTAAAATTTGATCGTGAGTGGAAAGAATCTTCACTTCTCCCGTGGGTGTAATATAACCTTGCACACTCGGCGATCGCTTTTCTTCTCCTTCAATAAAAGCTTCGACAATTGCCCCTAATTCAGCAATTCTGCCAGAAAAACTGTCCCAATTTTCATCCCTTGCTTGAAAACTCATCTTCTCTAATTGTTTGGCCAAGAGATTGATTCTCTCGCTTAAATCTAGACTGTTACTATCAACAATTCCCCCTAAAGGACGTAAATCTAAAACTGCATTTCCTTCTCCCGATAACCCCTCATTTAATTTAACTACCATGCGTTTTAGTTGCGGTTGACGAGACCACAAACTAGCGGCTTCGTATAACAAATCCTTGACCGTATTTACCTGTAAACTACCGTCAGGATGGGGAATATTGCCTTGACCAAAAATCTCGCGACTGCCACTTTTAGAACCCCAATACAATAAGTCTGGACTACAGGCAAATAAAGGAATATCTAATTGTAAAGACAATTCTCGCTCTAAATTAGTAGAATTAAAACAAACCATGTAGGCACGATCTCGACGCAACGCTTGCCGGATTCTTGCTACTAAGCGCGGTCTTTCCAGAATTTTTTGGGTTAAAGGTTGAAAAGAGTTATCGTGAGTTGTCAGTAATAACAGACGATTATTAGCATGGGAAAAAGGAATCCCGGGCAACAATTGCAGGTAATAATCAATCACCATCCGCGCCAGTGGCTGCGCTGTTACATAGATTAAACGAGTTTTCGGGTGTCGCAACCGAATCAGAGAAAATAATAATCTTTCTTCGTAATGTAAAAAACCCGCTACTTTTTGACCGACTCTCTGATCGATACTAAAAGAAGGGACAACTAGGATATCATAATCGTATTCATCCGATTCGAGAACGTTTTCTCCCTGCCAAATCTCTTTTAGTTTTTCTTGTAATTCTTGATACCGCAGCCGCTTTTCTAGCATCAAATCTCTATCTAACAGCATGGTTTGTCCCACCTCTGTGGTTGCAGATACCTGTATCTTATCGATTTTGAGAGCCTGTCGTCTCCAGTGTCTTTCTTTTCTTAATATTCCCCCAATCCCTGGGATCATTGTCATTAAAAAGGGATACAGTGGACTCTGTATCCCCTTTAATCACCTGAGATTGCCTTTAACCTAGCGGGTGGAATAAGAGATCGGGATAAAAGCGATTAAATTCGATTAAAATCCCGGCGGTGAAAGTCAGCAGCGCCATAATTAACACGGGTGCGGACGAGAGAAATTTAGTAAGTCCTTCCATCTGAGTTCTCCTAGGGAATAAAAAGTCAAGGGTTTGACACAAAAATTAACGAGGGGAAACGGTAATTTCCGAATCCTTAACGGTTAATTTACCGGAAGTGGCTTCTTGTAAAGCCGCCAAGGGCCAGAGAAAACCCGTTAACATTTTGCTGAGAGCGAGGGGAACATCGATGATGATTTCCTTCATTTCGGCATCTTTGTCGTCGCGCACGGCGATTAAATAGGCCCGACCAACCCAACCGATCCAACCGGCAATGTACAGGAATAGGATGCTAGGGATAAAGAAATCGCCCATGTGGTCCCAACGACCATCAACAATTAGGTGCGGATAGCCTTCAGGTCCACAGAGAGCTTGGGAGTAGGTTTGAGCGCGTTTGGCTCCCGATTCGGGGTCAGGAGTGGTGTTGCGGAAACTCTTCGCTTTTTGTAGGAAAGCGGGATTTTCGCTACAAGGGGTCAGATTGGACAAATCAGCCGACGCTGGAGCGGCAAAGGTGAACCAGAGAGATAGCACCAGGGCCAGAGCGAACAATTTTCGCATAAATTGTTTCCTTTTGTTACGAAATATGAAGTTCTTTGTTCAAAAAGCGAACAATTTGATCGTACACGGAAAAAATCTTACTCCGATGAGGGGTACGAGTAAAGTTTCTATTACAAAACTATACGCAAAGCTTCAGACCCCGGTGATATGAACCACCACTTGTCTTTGGTGACGACTCTGACGATGTTCCCAGAGATAGATACCTTGCCAGATGCCTAAAACTAATTTACCCCTAGCGATCGGGATTTGTTCCGATGTCCGGGTTAGGGCCGAGCGAATGTGAGCGGGCATATCGTCTGGCCCTTCGGTAGAGTGATAGTAGAGACTGCTATCTTCTGGGACTAACTTGGCGAAGAAATTGGCCAAATCGGTGAGAACATCGGGATCGGCATTTTCTTGGATCAGCAAAGAAGCGGAGGTGTGACAGACAAAGACACTGCATAATCCCGTCGTTATGCCCGATTCAGCCACGATCGCCTCTATGGGGGCAGTGAGACGATGGAAATTCTTGGGACTGGTGGCAATTGTCAGGGATTTTTGATATTGACGCATGGAAACCGAATCAGAGAGAAATGGGTGTAGGGGGGATTGTCCTGGAGAGCAAAGGTTGTCCCGCTTGCAAGAGATCGTGAAGGTCCACCACTGCCCCGATAACAGCGATCGCTGGGGCTTCAAAGCCGGTGGCTTCGATCTTGTCCATAATTGTGCTGAAAGTACCGATTAACTGCTGTTGCTGCGGTGTTGTTCCCCAGCGAATCAGGGCGATCGGTGTTTCTGCACTTCTGCCCGCTTTGGTTAACTCGCCGATAATATAGGGTAAATTATGCACACCCATGTAAACGACAATTGTTTCCGCGCCATGGGCGATCGCTGACCAGTTAACTTGAGGACGATATTTACCCGCCATCTCGTGGCCGGTGACGAAGGTAACGGAAGAACTATAATTGCGATGGGTGAGGGGAATACCGGCGTAGGCAGGCACAGCAATTCCTGAAGTGATCCCCGGCACGATCTCGACGCTAATTCCGGCCGCAATCAGATCGAGCATTTCTTCGCCCCCGCGACCGAAAACAAAGGGATCCCCTCCTTTAAGACGAACAACCACGGCATTAGTCTGGGCCTTCTCGATCAGTAAAGCGGTGATTTCCTCCTGTACCAGAGAATGACGACCGCGACGCTTACCCCCATGGATTTGTTCGGCCCGGGGGTTAATCATGGCTAGAATCGAGGGGCTAACTAGGGCATCATAGAGGACAACATCGGCATTTTCTAGGAGAACTTTTGCTTTTAAGGTCAACAAACCGGGATCCCCGGGACCCGCACCGACGAGATAGACCTTACCGCAACTTTCTGATTGATTCATAGATACTGGGGAGAAAATTCTTGCTTCGATCGAATGCGCTTGATCCCTACTTTATTGTGACTGGGACAAAATTTGGTATTTTTGGCTACAGTTACTCGGCGATCATGCGCTTTCTTCATGAAGAATTATGATCTTAACATTACTTAACCCTTAATCTAGCGATCGCTCTGATCCTAAATCCCGTTTAACAGGTATGGGGGAGAGCGGGTTTTTAAGCTTGGATTGGGAGTTAATCATGCTATTAAAAACCGATTCAGTATAACGACTAAGTTAGCCTGCGTTTGCGCTAATGCTGAGAACTACAATTCGTCAATTGTCACCAACCCACCTTCCGTAAACTGAATCACAAGTTCATGGCTATCTAATAAAGCAGTTCCAACCAGGGGTCGCCGTCCTGTGGCAAATACACGAGTTTCTCGCTCCTCACCATTCCAGATAATAATTGCTTTGTGAAGAGGCAGCATTACTTGGCTGTTGTCTGCTAAATTCGCACGCATATCGTACCTGAAAGGAAGATTCAGTAATGCTACTGCTTCGGGTGGTAAACAAAGCTCATCTGTAAATCCTGTATCTACTACAAACTCAATCGGAAAGTCAGCGCGATTTGGAATCCGAAATGGGATAGTGATGATCGGGTGTCCATTAGCCACAATACCTGAAATCACTTAACTACACGCTCCATAATACCCCCACCAAAAGCGGCAGCAACGTTGTAGCCAATTTTGATCCCAAAGAGCCGAGCATGGGGGTGTTTCTCGCTCAATAAGTCAGCAGCGTGTAAGCCATTTTCATCAACTTTGTAGTCACCTGTTTCAATGTCAATGATGACCATCTTGCCAATGTTTTC
>NZ_JADBUE010000084.1:0-3048 GCF_020245805.1 Microcystis sp. M179S2
CGGGACAAAGGGTTAACCTCGATTTATGATTTTCCTTGATCTATCTGGGTTTCAGCGATTTTGGGCTTCTCGAAGTAAATCCCAAGCGGGGATTGGAGTTGAGGCTTTTCTCGATTTGTTTTTTGTCTAAGTCCCATTAGCGGGATCCACCATGGCTAGGTGAAGGACATTGGCAGCGGATTGCTGTTTTTGTAGGGGCAGGATCTGATAACGACGGCAAATTTCAAAGGGAAGGACTGTGCGAAACAGATTCTCGATTTCTCTCCAGTCGATCGTCTCACTTTCAGGGTCAAGATATTCTACCCCATACTTGGCTTTTAATTTTGACAGTTGTTCGAGTCGGTAGTATGCCAGTGCCTCTTTGGGTAAAGGACGGCCGGTGATCAGGGGTAAAATTGCCCGTAGAGGCAGATGACTTTTCTGCTTCTCGATCATTGCCTTTTGTAGTTGCGGGATAGTGACTTGACATCCTCACCGCCGAGGCCGGACGGTGATGACCGGCAGCTCGAACAAACTTAATTGAACGACCGACCGCTGGGTTGACGCTTCACGGGATGCCGCTACCTTAGCGGTAGTCTTACGCTTTCCGACCCGTCCGTTTTGATTGTCCGAATGCCGGACGGCCACTTTGAACAAGTCGAAAAAATCTCATGTTCAACCTTATTTCCTAGAAAGTTTTACTCGTTCAAGGCCGAATTTGAAGTCTTTTCTGAACAAAACCCCCTACTATCTGTGGTCAAGGTTCAGTTTTTAGCTTGGTTATCGCTTTTTCCATTGTAGCTTAAAGCCGTCCTAAAAGGACGGGGTTTTAACCCAAATTTTCGATAAAAGCTGATAACTAAAAAAACTGATAGCTGATAACCCGGGAGAAAATATAATTGTAGCTACCTACCCATTCCTGATTAATTCCTATGGCAGAAGAAACCACCACCCCCGCAACTCCGGCAGCAGAAGCAGCAAAACCGGCTCAACCTGCGGCTGCTAAAAAACCCAAGGAGCCAACCGTCGAGGAAAAACCCTTCGCTGAATTTATTGAGCAGCATTTTCAGCCCGCACTGGCGGCAGCCTTGCAAAAGCTCGGTATAACTGATATAAAGCTGTCCTTTAAACAGGATAAAATTCCCGTGCAGGGCTTTTCTAGCTCTCCCTGTTGGCAGTTAACTGGCAATTGGCTCGAGGGAATGCGTCAATTTAGCATTTATTTTTTAGAAGAAGACATCAATGGCAAAAAAGCTTTTTCTCAAGCTGAGGGCGGTGCTCAACCTAGTACCCTTGAATCATTTATGATCGATGAAAGGAAAGTTAGTCTTGATTTACTGTTGTTTTACACCCTGCAACGGCTTAACGGTCAAAAGTGGTTGACTAGAAACTAAAATTGCTGAGGATTAGCGATCGAGAAGGGGGGTAAAATGAGTATAGACGACCACCGCTTATCGATCGCTAATAGTAATTATGCGTGTATTTGTACTACTTTTTAACGCAGGCACAGAAAACGAAGGTATCCACACCATTCAAATGGGAGCTATCAATAAGGTGTTGATGTTTGAATCGGAAGATGATGCCACCCGTTATGCTCTGCTGTTAGAGGCACAGGATTTTCCGACTCCCACGGTAGAGAAAATTGATTCGGAGGAAGTGGCAGAATTTTGTCGCGGCGCCGGCTATCAAGCGGAAATGATTGAAGCGGGTATGTTAGTAATTCCCCCCGAAAGCAATGCCGAGGAGTTGGATTGGCAAAAAGAGGAAGTCCCCCCCGCCGAGGAGGAGTTTTCCGAGATTCCCGATGCGGAGTTAGACAGCATCCGTCGTCGTCTAGAAGGACTTTTGTAATAAACCTCTTGTAAAAATCGAAAATTGTCCTGCTTGGTTAGGAGACAGGAGACAGTAGCCAGTAGTCAGGAGTTCGGAGTCAGAAGACAGGATAATAAATCAATATTGTTCCCTGTTCCCTGTTCCCTGTTCCCTGTTCCCTGTTCCCTGACCACTGATAACTGATCACTGATCACTGAATATGACAACCGTGGGGGAATTGGGCGAAAATTTGGTGGCGGATTGGTTGCAATTACAGCAATGGCATATCCTCCAGCGTCGTTGGCGTAGTGCTGGCGGTGAAATCGATTTAATCGTCTTGTCTAAATCTCAGGCGACTCTCGCTTTCGTCGAGGTGAAAACCCGCAGTGCTGGCAATTGGGATTTAGGGGGCAAATTAGCGATCAATGACCGTAAACAAGGGAAAATTTACGGAGCTGCCCAGATATTTCTCGCCTTTTATCCCCAATGGTCTGATTTAAGCTGTCGCTTCGATGTGGCGTTAGTTAGTTGTCAAAAGAGTTCTCTATTAGCTTTACCTGAGTTTTCCCTTGATTATCCCTGTCAGCTACAGGCAGGTTATCAATTGCAGTTACAGGAATATCTCGTGGCGGTTTTCTAAAAACACAATAGGCCCGCCTAGGGAGGCGGGCTTCATCTTGTACAAACGATATGGACTCCTAAAAGTTTAACGGACTCAATACAATAGAGGTTTACAGAACCCACAACAGTCTATCTGTCAACTATCAAGATTTCTCAGTTTACCGACTCAGGTGCTGATTACGGCTCACTCCATCTGTCCTATATCGAGCAACAGAGGCGAAACCATACTTTACTTTACAAACTTTGAGAATCTGCGTCCGATTTAGCTGTTGCGTTGAGCTAGAGCAGGTGGCACAGGCTCTAGGTCTTTTTGCCCGGAAGGAAGTTGAGTCGCTTCCTTTGTGCCTTATGTTTTTAAGATAACACGTTTGTCAGGACTCGATCGACCTTGTGATTAAAGTTTACACTTATTGATTTTTAGCAAAAATTGCCGTTACAAAACTATAGATAAGTGGCTGTGCGAAACGTTTAGGCATGAAATAGGGAACCAAATGCCTGAAATAACCGCCTAATAAGGTCTTCAGTCTTTCGACTGAATCTAACAGGTCAACCCTGACCAACCTTACAACTGTTTATATGTCCCGACGTTTAGTATCACTCGATACCAAACTAGGCAAGGGGACTCAAGGTCAATAC
>NZ_JADBUE010000085.1:0-3742 GCF_020245805.1 Microcystis sp. M179S2
CCAGTAGCGTCTTTTCAATTTTTTCTGAGAAGCGACCTGCAGTAAGGGTTTTGTTAATTTTTTAGTATTTCTGTATGGGGGAAGTCCAGTTATATGTCAAGGTTTTTCCAGCAAATTCCGGAACAATTGTGATAGTAGTCATGGTTTAAACAGTAAAGCGAATTTTGCAAGCTCATCCAAAATAATTTGGATTTTCCATACTTGTTATGCACTTTAACATACTAACCGTAGCTTGACTTGAGCAATAATAACTTTTGTCTGTCAAATATTAGCGACGCTTGAGGGAAACCCAACCACACCAATGTCGTCAAGAATGTTGGGTTTCGCTCAAACCATTGAATCGAGAAGTTTTCTCCTAAGTATTAAATCGCTCAACCCAACCTACAAGCTACAAGCTTCTATCTGATAACTGATAACTGATAACTGATAACTGATTAAGACTTCACTCCCAGGTTAAAGAAAATCGTTCCCCGACGCACAGAATTTTCACTGCCTTGGCTGCTAATAGTAAGAGAACGCAGATTATTAAATAAAGGCTTAATCGATAATTCTAACACCCGCACGATCGGGAATTTTGCCTCGATTACCGGTTGCAATTGTCGCCAATCGACGTAAAAATAACCATCATTTTCTGCGGGTAGAGCAGTAATTGCCTGTCGAAACTTACCACTGCTTACAATGGGGTTTTTCTGTGCAGATAAAGCTAAACCCATCGCTTCCACAGAACTAGCGATAATTTCATAATTATCGACCCTAGTATGCACTCCCGTCACGATCGTTTCTAGTTGCGCTTTTCCTCCCGGGACCGCCGTGGTTAACTTTGTCCAAGCTGTCACCGTTCGATCGAGTAAAGGCAGATTAACCACATTATAGCCGCGACTGCGGGCCAACTCATCCAAATGAGAGATCGCACTGTCCACCTCTACCCCCATCACCCGTTCCCCTAGAAAAACACTATCGGGTTCCATCCCCTTTGAACTAGGCACGAGAGCGAGGCTATATTCGCCTCTAACCCAGCTAAAAACGTCTTCAGGCAAATTTAAACCTAAAGGCGACTGGAAGCGGTTTAAGACCTGTGTTATTAATTCCTGTAGGGGACTATCTGCTTCTAACCCCTCCTCTACCTGAGTCCAAAAACGATTTAAATCCCGACTAGCGGCGACTAAAAGGCTATTTTCGCCGATAAAAGATAATGCTCCCACGGGACTAGATAAAATTGGTGCTTGGTCATCCTGTCCTAAGACTCCAATTAAGGCGGTTTGAGCGACTATTCCCCCGGATTTGAGGGTAAAAGCCGTGGCTAATCGTTGTTTTGCTTCGGGACTCTCCGGGACGGGTTGATTAGCTATCCAAGCCGATAACGGGGGTAAATTGCCGTAAACGATAGCTATACGCGGTTCGGTGATATTTTTGAGAGCTTCTCGGTAATCGGGGCTATTTTTTAGGTTTAAATCCGGTACTTGCACGTTATTAAGTGCCTCGCGCAAAACCTTGATATTATTGGCAAAAAGCACCGTATCACCGACGACGGCACTAGCGAGAAAACGATTATTATCTCCTGCGGTCAAGGGACGTTGATAAATGAGGTTAACTCCCTTGTAGAGTTCAAAAACAAGGTCAAATTTGCCCGAAACCGCCTGTTTTGAGTAGGAAGCTTGCAGAAATTCCTTAGCGCGTTCACCATCTTTACTTTGAATTGCCAAAAGATAACCCGGTTGGATACCATTATCGGTATCGCGATCGAAATCTAGGGAAGTAACAGCGAGGGTAATTTCTTCCCCTAACCAGGGTTTGATTTCCTTTTGATAATTTAATCCCGTTTTGCCGAGCAGACTTTTTTCTAAATCCTTAATTTCTTGGTGGGAACGTCGTCGATTAGCCGGTGTAGCGATTAATTGACCAAAAGACTCTAAACGTTCGGGATTGACCAGCAAGGATACCATAACCGGGGCCTGTTTCGGCACAAAAATCGCCGCCGCCGGTTCCCGTAGCACCCCACCTTTGAGCAAAGACAGAGGACTATCGGCGAGAATCCAAGCAAAACTGGCTGTAGCGACTCCTAGTAGAATGATTACCGTCGCACCTAAAAGATAGAAAAACGATCGCAATTTCACAACCTTGTCCCGAGATGAACCATTAGCTATTTTAAGCCAGCAAATGACCCAAGAATTTCGATCGCTACAATTCTTACCGAAAATTTGGGTTTAAAGCCTCCCCCTTCTAGGGGGACTTGGTGATACAATATTAGAGTCTTCAGGTTGCAATGCCGTCGCACATCGTGAAAATTCGGCTGAAACAGTGCAGCACTGTTGAGGGAAAAATAGATATAGCGATCCTAAATTATTTTCAAAAAAGTGATAAGATAATATTGAATGTTTAATTATACCCAATAAAAAATGAATTACACAGGATTGGAGAAGCAAAGCAAGGAACTACAAATCGCTGAATTAGAACTATTTATAAAAAGTGTAATAGATTCAAGAGAAATGAAACGAGCGCTCTCAGTAAAGATGTCCCTCGAAGGTAAAACCTGTGAAGAAATCAGCAAAATACTCTGTGTCAAGCAATCTTTTATATATTACGGTCGAAATATATTTAAAACAAAAGGAATCGAAGGAATTAGAATAGGATATAAAGGATCGATCGGATATTTAACAGATGACCAGACCCATGAGGTAATCGGGTGGTTGAAAGCAAAGAGTTATTGGAACATGGATGAATTAATCGATTATATCAGCCAACATTATAGTGTTATTGACAAATCCCAACAAAGTTATTATCATTTGTTTTCGCTGGCGAAAATAAGTGGTCAAAAATCTCAAAAAAGTAATCCAAAATTCGATCAAGAGTTAGTCGAAAAAAAGAAGAAAGAAATTCAGAAGGTATTGGCTGAAAACAAGGATGAAATCGAATCTGGGGAAATAATAGTATTATTTTAGATGAATGTCACTTGCTGAATGGAGACTTAACTGGATATGTATGGGGAGAAACAGAAAGTAGAGTAGAAGTACCCATTAAAAATGAAAAAGAAAGACAAACATATTTTGGAGCATTGAACTACAAGACTAAGAAGTTTCATATTGAAGGTTACTGTTCGGGAGAGGTCGAATCAACCGTTAAATTTGCAAAACATTTACAAAACGAATATAAAGATAAAAGAATGATTTTTATTTGGGATGGAGCAAGCTATCATAAATTTGGAGAGTTCAAAGAGTTCTGAGAAGAAATAAATAATGGAAAGAAAGCTAATGAATGGCCAATTACTTGTATTTTATTTGCACCGAATGCTCCACAACAGAATCCAGTGGAAGATGTTTGGTTGCAAGGGAAAAACTTTTTAAGAAAATACTGGTATTTATGCAAGTCTTTTAAGATTGTCAAATTTTTATTTGAATTTTGTATTGATGATCATAAATTTGATTTTCCTAAAATTCATCAATACAGTTGTTTTTAAAAAATGATTTAGGATTGCTATATAATGGTCGAAGGGTCAAATTTGAAAAATTTTGCCTCAAACCCTGTCTGCGTAAGGATTTCAGGATTTTGTAGCCAGTAGTTTCTTAGTAGTACATTGCTTTAACTCAGGCTCTGTAAGACTTTTAGCCATAGCTAGTATATTTATACGGGGGAAGTTCAGATATAAGGATCGTAGCTGAAAAAGCCAAACTACGGTTTTCCCTGTGGATGGGGTTTATCAGTTATCAGATTTGAGTTTTCAATTCACTGTTTACTGAACAATGAA
>NZ_JADBUE010000086.1:0-27302 GCF_020245805.1 Microcystis sp. M179S2
ATGGATTTTAGGTTCGATTCCCCCTGCCCCCCTTGATAAGGGGGGTGCCGATCCCCCCTGCCCCCCTTGATAAGGGGGGTGCCGATCCCCCCTTAGTCCCCCCTTAATAAGGGGGGCATCTGATAATTTTTAACTCCTACCTACTTAGAATAATATTTCCTGAAAACCTCTTAATTGTTTGACTTAAGTGACAACTTCACCAGCTTGGACAGAACGCATCGGTTATCAACGGGATTGGGTGTGGCGCGGTTGGCAAATTCGTTATAGTTTTATGCCGGCAAAAAACCCCCAAGATGCCGATAAACCCCCTTTAATTTTACTGCATGGATTTGGAGCGGCGATCGAACATTGGCACCATAATATTCCTATTCTCAGCCAAAATCATCGAGTTTACGCAGTAGATTTATTAGGTTTTGGTGGTTCGCGCAAAGTACAGGTTCCCTATACCGTTAATCTCTGGGTGGAACAGATACACGATTTCTGGCAAACTTTTATCAATAGACCGGTGGTATTAGTGGGAAATTCGATCGGTTCTTTAGTTAGTATGGCCCTAGCGGGTAAATACCCAGAAATGGTAGCCGGATTAGTTATGCTCAGTTTACCCGATGTCAGCCGTCGGCGGGAAATGATCGCCGATTGGTTATTAAATATCGTCACTCCCATCGAAAACTTTTTCACTTCTCCTTGGCTATTAAAACCGATTTTTTACTATCTGCGTCGTCCGCAAGTCTTGAAAAAATGGACAGGAATCGCCTACGAAGACAAGAAAGCAGTCAGCGACGAATTAGTACAAATTATCGCCGCCCCAACCCTAGATGAGGGGGCAGCCGAGGCCTTTATTTCCCTAGCACAAGCTGTCAATCATCCCGAATATTGTCCACCGGCAAAGTTAATTTTACCACGCTTACAAATCCCGATTTTATTGTGTTGGGGCAAGCAAGATCGGATGGTTCCCGTCCAGTTAGCCCAGGGTTTTGTCTCCCTTAATCCTAGGATTAAATATGTAGAATTTGAACGGGCCGGTCATTGTTTACAGGATGAATGTCCGGACCGTTTTAACCCAATTTTATTAGAGTGGCTAGAATCTGTTGCTGTTCTTTGAGAGAATAGGGAGAGTGATTGTTGGTGATAGTCCTATGCAAACCTTGGAATCGACGCTCAACCCTCCCGCAACTGCCTCCGAATTCGACACCACGATTCACCGGCGCAAAACCCGTCCCGTCCAGGTAGGTGGCGTTACCATCGGTGGTGGTCATCCCGTGGTCGTGCAGTCGATGATTAACGAGGATACCCTTGATATAGATGGTTCCGTGGCAGGTATCCGTCGCCTCCATGAAATCGGCTGTGAAATTGTCCGCGTCACCGTGCCGAGTCTGGTTCACGCCACCGCTTTAGCTAAAATTAGGGAAAAACTGCTCGCCACCTATCAACCTGTGCCGTTAGTAGCCGATGTACATCACAACGGCATGAAAATCGCCCTAGAAGTGGCCAAGCACGTCGATAAAGTGCGGATTAACCCCGGTTTGTACGTTTTCGAGAAACCGAAAGCCGACCGCAGCGAGTATAGTCAAGCAGAATTTGATGAAATTGGCGAAAAAATAGCCGAAACTCTGAAACCTTTAGTAGTTTCCCTGCGAGATCAAGATAAAGCGATGCGAATCGGCGTTAACCACGGTTCTCTGGCCGAAAGAATGCTCTTTACCTACGGCGACACCCCCGAAGGAATGGTACAGTCGGCTTTAGAATTTATCCGCATCTGCGAATCCCTCGATTTTCGCAATCTGGTCATTTCCCTGAAAGCTTCCCGCGTGCCAGTTATGGTAGCCGCCTATCGTCTCATGGTTAAGCGCATGGACGAGTTGGGTATGGATTATCCCCTGCATTTGGGTGTTACTGAAGCAGGAGATGGGGAATACGGACGAATTAAATCCACTGCCGGGATTGCCACTCTCTTAGCGGACGGTATTGGTGATACGATTCGCGTTTCTCTGACGGAAGCTCCCGAAAAGGAAATTCCCGTCTGTTACAGCATTCTCCAGGCCCTGGGACTGCGGAAAACCATGGTCGAATACGTCGCCTGTCCTTCCTGTGGTCGCACTCTTTTTAATTTAGAAGATGTCCTGCAGCAAGTGCGCGCAGCGACTCAACACCTCACCGGACTCGATATCGCCGTTATGGGTTGTATTGTCAACGGACCGGGAGAAATGGCCGACGCAGACTATGGTTATGTAGGGAAACAGGCCGGTTATATCTCCCTTTATCGCGGTCGCGAGGAAATTAAACGCGTCCCCGAAAGTGAAGGTGTAAGCGAGTTGATTAATTTAATTAAAGCCGATGGCCGTTGGGTAGAACCTTAATTAGGGTTTGCTGAAAAGTTTTTCCTGGTGGCAGGGTGTGGGGTGTGGGGTGTGGGGTGTGGGGTTTTACCCATTTTCAGGGAGTCAATTACCTAATTTTTAGGGAAAAAGTCCCTGAATTTTCCCCCCAATCACTCCAATCGCTGGCACTTTTTGATTTCAAAAAAGCCTAAAGATATTATCCAACAAGGTTTTTAGATTTATTCAGCCAACCTTAATTAGTTTTACCGGTAGGGGTTGACATCTATTCAACCCCCGATCATCGGCGAGGATTTGTTACAATAGAAAGCTTGCTAGAAATTGCCGCTCCAGAGAGTTCATGCTACCCACACGCGATTGTGTTCGTCAAACCCCCGCTTACACTCCGGGAGAACAGCCCCAAACTGCGGGATTTACCAAACTTAACACCAATGAGAACCCCTATCCCCCACCGGCGGAAATTTTTGCCCACCTGCCAGAGCAATTAGAGAAAGTCCGACTCTATCCCGATCCTATCTCCAAAGAGTTACGGCAAACGGCGGCGGAATTATACGGCATAGCAGCCGATCAGATAATCGCGGGTAATGGCTCCGATGATATCCTCAATATCGCCCTGCGAACTTTTGTTAACCCTTGCGAAAGCGTCGCTTTTTTAGATTTAACCTATTCCCTTTACGAGACAATTGCCCGGGTACACGGGGCAAATATTATCGAATTTCCCACTAATGATAAATTTGCATTAGAAGGACCGATTATTTGTCCGGAAGCTAAATTAATTTTTCTGGCTTCCCCTAATCCTCCCCTCGGTAAACATCTTGATCGCGACTATTTAGAAGCAACCTGTGCTAATGCGTCGGGAGTGGTATTAATTGATGAAGCTTATGTGGATTTTAGTGATGACAATCATCTCGATTTTCTCTCCCGTTACGATAATGTCATCATTAGTCGCACTATGTCGAAAAGTTATAGTTTAGCGGGGTTAAGAGTCGGTTTCGGTTTTGCTTCCGGGGCCATTATCGAACAGATGGATAAGGTGCGTGATTCCTATAATTTAGATCGCATCGCTCAAACTTTAGCCACAGCAGCTTTAAAACACCATAATTATTTTGAGGAAGTTTGGCAAAAAGTCCGTCAAACCCGCGGCCGTTTAATTACTTCTTTGCGCGAGTTGGGATTCATTGTTTTTGACTCGGAAGCTAATTTTATCCTCGCTTCTCCCCCCAACATTAGTGCCAGTGAGTTATATAATCAACTCAAAGAGCGTCAGATATTAGTGCGATACTTTAAACATCCTCGCATTCAGAATTATGTGCGGATTTCTATCGGGACCGATGGGGAGATTGATCGCCTTTTATCTGCTATTCAAGAGATTATGGGAACAAATTAATCTCTATTTCCGTCTAGGTTTTATTAGCACTTTAAACCCTGATAACTTCTCAAAAAAAAGGCTAGATCGATCGGAACAAAGCAGCGACAAACAATGGTCTAATGGCCTGTCGTTTCTCCCGATTACTAGCCTTGGCTATCAAGATTATTAGTCCGACAAAAGGACTAAATACTAGCGCACAAATTTTTGAACTTATGCAATTTTATCCTCAAGGAATCACAGTTCAAGAATTGAGTGAGCGCTTAAATCGTCCCGTTTCTATGCTCAATCTTTGTCTAAAATCTTTGGTCGCTTCTAAAAAAGTCGTGGCCAGAAAAAATCATAATCAGTGGGTTTATACCAGACCTATTGTAAAAATCAAAAACTGTTGTTAGGGTTAGGAGTCGGTCGTCAGGAGTCAGGAGATAGGAGATTACTTTATTTATTCTCCCCACACCCCACACCCTGTCCCCACGAAAAACTTTTTCAGCAGACCCTAATTATTAACCCTATTGCTGAATAACTATTTTAGGCTGTAGGTAGTATTCATCTTCTCTGACAACTATCTCAGCAATGCCGAGAAATTGAGCTTCTAAAGACTCGACGGCAACCAGAGAACCAATCATAACATTTGCATCGGTGAGATTAATTTTTCTGCCGTGAAACCAATCGATAACTCTCTCTGACGTCAAAGAAATCCAGTCTAGATGCGCCAAGGCAATGCGAGGTGAAATTAAACCCTCGGAATTAGCCCTTAAAGCTTCGAGATTAATACTATCGGCTAACTGAAAACCACAGCTTTCCGTGCGCGTTAAACTGGCTAAAGTGCCACCGACAGCTAACACCTTGCCCAAATCTCTGGCCAGGGAACGGATATAAGTCCCCGATCCACAGTGAATATCTAGCTCTATTTGCGGAAATTCGCCCTCTAACCAGCCTAAAACCGTAATTTGGTCAATTTTGACCTGACGAGGCTCCACTGCGATTATTTCCCCTTTGCGCGCCAATTCGTAGAGACGGCGACCATCCTTGTGAATAGCACTATACATCGGCGGAATTTGGGCAATATTGCCAATAAATTCCGCTAAATGGGGCTTAACCGCCTCTAAAGTTAAATCGGGCCAGGGACAAGTGGCGATCGCTTTCCCAGTAATATCATCGGTATCGGTGCTGAGTCCTAACTGGATTTTTGCCCGATAGGCCTTATTTTCGGGTAAATAGGGCAGTAATCGGGTGGCAGCCCCGACGGCGATCGGTAAAACTCCCGTGGCCATAGGATCTAAAGTTCCGCCATGGCCGACTCGTTTTGTCTTAAGAATTTTTCGGACTTTGGCCACACAATCGTGAGAAGTCCAATCGGGGGGTTTATTGAGATTTAAAAAGCCAAACATTATGAAGTGGGGTGGGGAGATGGGGAGAATAGATAAAAGCAATCTCCTCAATTCTAAATACTGACGGCTGATAGCTAAAAATCTGACGTATTATATAATTGCATAACTTCGCTTAAAGGTAAACGGGAACGAACACCGAGAGAAAGGTCAGAAAAATGACCAAGATCATAATGATCAACGGCAGCGCGAGCAATCATAGCGGCGTTATCGGTACAGAGTTTAAGCGGCGGAAAATAGACGGTTAAATCATGATTTTTGGCGGCAGTTTCCAGATGATTTCTTAAGGCACTATTAGCAGCCACTCCTCCCCCGATCGCGATAGTTTTTAAGCCATAATCTAAGGCACAATTGATGGTCCGACGGGTTAAACTTCTGGCTACCGTATCTTGAAAACTAGCGGCTATATCAGCTACGGGTAAATTATCTGGCTCGAATTTCTCTACTAAGCGCAAAACAGCAGTTTTTAAACCGCTAAAACTGGAATCGTAGGCATGAAAACCGCCGGTTGGTAAAGATATTTTACCTTCCGGTAAGGGAAAAGCTTGGGGATTACCATCTTTAGCCATGCGATCAATTATCGGACCTCCGGGATAACTTAAGTTTAATAATCGTGCCACTTTATCAAAAGCTTCTCCGGCTGCATCATCTCTAGTGGTTCCTAATTGTTGATATTTGCCGCAGGCCTGCACATGGATTAAACTGGTATGACCCCCAGAGACTAAAAGAGATAAAAAAGGAGGTTTAAGATCAGATTCAGCGAGATAGGAAGCATAGATATGACCTTCGAGATGATGAATGCCGATAAAGGGTTTATCGTGGACAATAGCCAGGGTTTTAGCCGCCGTCATTCCCACCATTAAAGCACCTACTAAACCGGGGGCAACTGTGGCGGCTATTCCATCAATTTCTGACCAATTTAACCCCGTTTCTTGCCAAGCTTTTTCTAGACAAAAATTAATGGTTTCTAGGTGTTGTCGGGAGGCCATTTCCGGCACAACACCGCCATAGAGACGGTGGAGATCAATTTGAGAAGAAACCACACTACTCAACACACGGTTATTGTTAACAATAGCCACAGCCGTTTCATCGCAACTGGTTTCGATCGCTAAGATAATTGTCATGAATTAATAAGTAAATCGTCAGACACCCCCCTTATTAAGGGGGGATTAAGGGGGGATCCATCTTTAATTTAATTATAACCACTTACTTAATTTTGCTTAGGTACTTAATTAAAATTAAAGTTATCGTTCAGCGATTTCCATAGCCACCACCGCCGGGGGTTTCAATAATAAAAATATCACCAGGGTTCATTTCTACAGTCGCTGTACCGGGCAATTCTTCAATAGTTCCATCGTTTCTTTCCACGGCATTACGTCCTATTCTACCTGCTTTTCCTCCCGCTAGTCCAAAGGGGGGAATCTGGCGATTACCCGATAAAATATTAGCAGTCATAGCCTCTTGAAATTTAATTCTTCTAATCACACCATCACCTCCAGAATATTGTCCCCTGCCGCCACTATCGTGGCGAATGCTAAAACTTTCTACTAACACAGGATAGCGCATTTCTAATACTTCCGGATCGGTGAGACGGGAATTAGTCATCTGGGTTTGTACGGCAGCAGTTCCCGCAAAATTTGCTCCCGCACCAGAACCGCCACAAATAGTCTCATAATATTGATATTCTTGATTGCCAAAAGTGAAATTATTCATCGTCCCTTGGCTGGCTGCCTGAATGCCTAAAGCACCGTATAAAGTATTAACTATTGCCTGGGAAGTTTCTACATTTCCTGCTACTACGGCCGCTGGATAAACGGGATTAAGAAAACAGCCAGACGGGATAATTAAATGGAGGGGTTTGAAACAGCCAGCATTTAAAGGGATTGCCTCCTCCACAAGGGTACGAAAAACGTATAAAACCGCCGCTCTTGTCACTGCTAGGGGTGCATTAAAATTATTATTTAACTGGTCAGATGTGCCAGTAAAATCAATGGTTGCTTGACAATTATCAATATCTATGCTAATTCTGACCTTGATGACAGCACCGTTATCCAGATAATAAGTAAATTCACCATCTTTCAGGACAGATATAGCTTTTCTAACCGCTAATTCCGCATTATCTTGAACAAACTGTTGATAGGCTTTAACCATAGCTAATCCGTAGCGATCAACCATATTATGTAATTCTCTTTCCCCCTTGGCATTAGCGGCTATTTGTGCTTGAAAATCGGCAATATTTTGGGCGATATTGCGTGCAGGAAAAGGACTATTAGTTAAGTGATTAATTAATTCTTGTTCCCGAAACTGTCCCGCCGCTACCAGCAAAAAATTATCGAATAAAATTCCTTCTTCGCTAATATGGACAGAGTGGGGAGGCATAGAACCGGGGGTAATGCCACCGATATCAGCTTGATGTCCCCGGGAGGCAAGATAAAATAATATTTCCTGATTTTGGCGGTCAAAAATAGGACTAATTACTGTGACATCTGGCAGGTGAGTACCGCCATTATAAGGATTATTAGCTAGATAAACATTCCCTGGACGAATCGTCTCCCCCTTATCCTGAATTAAGCTTTTAACACTATCGGCCATAGAGCCTAAATGGACGGGAATATGAGGAGCATTAGCGATTAAATTTCCCCCCTCATCAAAGATAGCACAGGAGAAGTCTAGACGCTCTTTAATATTGACACTTGCTGCCGTATTTTGGAGAGTAATCCCCATTTGTTCGGCAATAAATTGATAGAGATTTTTAAAGATTTCTAGATAAATAGGATCGGCAACGGTAGTTATTTCTGAGCGGTGAAAATCTACAGGGAACATAGGAAAATCAGTTATTAGTTATCAGTATATCTGCTACAGAAGTTAGGTTATCGAGCTGCTATCGGTTCAAAATGTGGTTTTTATAGATAGGGTGCTTGTCTCTTGTCTTTTTTTATCCTCCTGTCTCAGGGTTTTCTGTCTCCTCACCTAAGGGAAGATTTTTGATTTTTGCAGGAGAGCCACTGATAGGGGCTGACTGATATATAATCGCAGTCAGTACCAGAGGGTGAATTATGGATAAAACCAGCTTGATCGATAAAGTGCAACAAATGGCCAATAAACGGGATTATTTACTGCAATTGCGCGATAAACCCGACATTGGCGGCCTGAGATTAGATGTTAATCAAGCTCTTGAGGAGTTGGATGAATTACTCGATGAGTTTCAAGCAACTTTTCCTGAAGAAAAACTTAGTTAACTATCCGACTCGACGGGATTGATGTTTGTCCGATTGTGCTAATTTTCCCAAGTAATCGATCGCTTTGATCAGAGCTTGGGAAGATATATCTTTAGAGCAGTATAAGTCAAAAGCTGTACTTTGATTATTTTTTTCCATTGGAAGCTTTGGCAAGGAACTATAGGCGATAAGGGTCGAATTGTTTGATCTGAATAGCGGCGCTGTGTCCATTTAAGACAGGCATCCGTACATCTAAAATAATTACATCTGGTTGATAAATTTTCGCCAATGCCATAGCCTGTTGACCATTAACAGCAATTCCCACCACCTGACAATGCGGCTGCTGGGAAATTAAAGTCTTGATTACTAAACAAGTTAGCTCGTGATCGTCGGCAATCAAGACTTTAATTAGGTCTATCGGCTTCATTATAATCATTTTTCCTTACTTGGAGGTCTCACTTGTTATCATTGTAGAGCCTGTTGATCTTTTGGACTTAACTTCACGACACTTCCCATCTCCCCATCACCCATCTCCCCAATTCATAATTCCCCCACTCCCTTCTCTCTTTGCTCTTCTCCCTTCTCCCCAACTCCCACTCTGCAATAACTACTGGCAGCCAGAAATACGTTCGGTTCATATCACACTTTGTGCTTTTTGTCAAAAAAACTTTTTTTTTGCAATAAAACTACACAAAAAAAAGATCATCATTGCTGGTGAAATTGACTAATTTACCCGTCTTAATTAGGATTACCTTGTAGGTGTGGCAAGGGTTTCAACCATTGCTGTCCAAAAAAGCACAGAGTGCGATCGCCGATCTTGTAGGGTGCGTTCCCTAATGTGGCTCCCACTGCTCCACTGATCGATTTTTGAGGAACGCACCATGCTCATTGATTGAAGTTGTGGGTTTAGGTGCGATGCCGCTCTTGTGGACCCAGTTGGGGAATGTTAGCGAAGATTTCCGATGTTTAGGTTAAAATAGAGGGGCAAAAGTTGCCCCAGGGTCAAGCCAATGACAGTTCGACAACCCCGCTACAGCAAAGAAGAATTCGCTCGACGTGGTAATGAGATTTATCAATCTCAGGTACGTTCTCAAGTGGAGGAGGGAAATCACGGGAGAATTGTGGCGCTCGACATCGAAACTGGAGCGTTTGAGCTTGCCGACGATACGATTACTGCTACCGATCATCTCTATGAGCGTGTCCCTGATGCTCAACCTTGGGTGATTCGGATTGGACATAGAGCCGTCTTCCGTTTTGGCAGTCGCAGCCAGAGAAAGCCAGTATGATGTTCGGTGTGGTCAATAATAATTGTGAAGCAATCATCAAAGTTGCAGTCGGTCGTATCGGCTCACCGAAAATAGCACTCGATGCTATCATTGACACTGGATTCACCAGCTTTTTGTCTTTACCGCTTTCTGTCATCACAGATATTGGTTTGCCTTGGCACTATCGAGATATTGGCACATTAGGCGATGGGAGCGAAGTCGTTTTTGAAATATACAAAGCTTCTGTGATCTGGGATGGTCAAGAGCAGATTATTGATGTGGCAGCTTCTGATGCAGAGCCGTTAGTGGGGATGGGTCTTTTGTATGGCTTTAAACTTCAGATTGAGGCAGTGGAAGGTAGGCGCGTTACGATTGAAGCGTTATGACTCAGCCAAAGTTATCGGTGAAGACGGTCTAACTTAACCGTTATACTGAATCGGTTTTTAATAGCATGATTAACTCCCAATCCAACTTGAAAAACCCGCTCCCCCCCACTGTTGACTTAAAACCCCCCACTGATCACTGATCACTGAAAAAAGCCCAACTTTGGGCAAAAATCTGGTTTGTGTCCCCTCTTAGCGGTAAAATTTCTACATCTGGACTGTCGAAAAGCATAAGTTTTGTAAAGTAAAATTAAGAAGGGAGACAAATTTAAGATAACCAACGTATGGAAGTAACTTTTACCGCTGCCGAATCCCTAGAAATTGTTGTTGCTGAACAAACCATCCCGATTCAGCATTATCTGCGCCAACCGCAAAGATTAGTACAGGCTATCGTTGAGACTAGCTTAACAGAACACTTGTCTGAGAATAGGTTTCGCCTAAAAATGCGTCCCCTAAACTTCTTGAATATGTACTATTTTCAGCCCACGGTTATTCTTAATGTCTGGGCTACCTCTGAGGGGACGATATTTTTGCAATCAGAAGACTGTCAGATCAAAGGTATTGATTATATCAACGATCGCTTTAGCCTCAATGTTAAAGGCAAACTCGCTCCTGTGGAAAAAAATAATCAAACCTATCTAGCGGGAAAAGCCAATCTTGAGGTGAAAGTCGCCCTACCACCGCCATTATGGTTAACCCCGCGTCCGCTGTTAGAAATCGCCGGTAATAGTCTCTTAAAAGGGGTTTTATTGCGGATTAAACAGCGTTTAATGAGTCAATTGTTGCAAGATTACCAACAATGGGCTAAACAGGATATTATTGCCCAAAATTACCCCGAAACGATTCTCGATCTCTCCCTTAGTTAAATAAAAATATGAGTTGGACAAAAGTATTATCTGTAGATTCCCTTGCCCCCGGCGCCCGTCAAGTGGTAAAAGTGGGGGAAAATTCCATTCTGTTGATTAACAATAACGGTCAATTCCACGCCGTCGGTAATCGTTGTCCTCATTTAAAATTATCGATGACGAAGGGCAAAATTACCGAAGACGGCGCGATCGTTTGTCCCTGGCATCGTAGTTCTTTTGATCTCTGTAGTGGTGCTGTCAAAGACTGGATTACCTGGCCCCCTGTGGTTAACAAAGCGATGGCGGCAGTTTCTCAACCCCAAGCTTTACCCGTTTATCCCCTTCGCATCGAAGACGGCAGCATCTGGATAGACGCTTGACATCCTCACCGAGGGGGGGTTTTGGGCAACCTAAAGAGCAGTTGCTTTAACCGACAATGGTTAATCTTTGAGAATGCCAAACGCTACCTCGCTCCCTTCCGTAAAAACCCAGTTATGCATTGTTCCCCCCGCTCCGGTGATCCCCACTCTCCTGTATATTTTTTAAACAGGATTGCGCGAGGTCATTCTGTTATTCTGACTTCCCCTCCCGACGACCGGCGACCGACTCCTAACCCCACCAAGAAACTTTTTTAACCCTAATTGGTTCCGTTTAAAAGTTGAGAACGAAGCAAATCGATCGCATCTAAATAACTTGGCATTGGTTCATCACCTAACAGACAAGCACTGCGGTCCACGCTAATCATATCATCACCCCAAAACACTTGACCGAGAGGAATAGATTTTCCTCGATCCGGTCGCCAATTGCTACTAAAATATTTAAGATTAGCGTCCACCACTGCCCCATCAAAAAGATGACCGATACAAAAATAAACATCCTGTAAAATTAGCGGTACGGAGGGGCGATGTAATTGCCCCCGCGAGTTGGGACTACGGGCTTTATAATGACTACGGGGAAAGAGTCCATAGAGATTTTTTAAAGAAGCAGAAATCAGGGGTTTATCCTTTAAATGGGTGCGTTTTAAGGTTCCAATCGTGATCCGACAATCCACTTCTTCGATAATTTTAGGGGCAAACATCGAGGGAAAACGGACAGGAAAAGGGGAAAGATTCGGATATTCTTGCTGGGGTAAACTATCAGCATCAAGAATAGTTATTCCAGGATCGAGAATAGATTTTACTCCCAAAATATCGATAATTTCTCTCAAAGAAATAGCCGAACATACTCCCTCTAATAAGATAATTTCTGCCCCTGGATTTACCCCTCTCAATCCCCGCAAAACTTGACTTAATACCGGCAGACTAACCGTTACCGGTGGTGGCACAGGATAACCTAAATTAGGTTTAATTAAAATACGTTTAGCTGTGATAGCTGCCCGGGGAGGTTGATAAACAAAATCCGCCATAGCTGAATTTTTTACCCCGGCAGTAATTGAGGATTGGGTAATCATAGAAAAGAAAATAAATCAATGGGAAGCTGACAGATTAGCTAGATCATTTAGGGAGTTTACCTGCTCTAAAGCTTGCCAGATTACCCCGGAATCGGCCCCAGGAAAATGGCTATTTTCACTAATATAACGCTTCCAGCCCTTAGTTCCGGGCTGACCGGCAAAAAGCTGTAAAAGATGTTTGCTGATCTGGTGTAATTTATAACCTTTACTCACCCATTCATCGATGTAGGGAAGCATTTTTTTGATTACTTCTTCCCGGGTAGGAGGAGTAACCGATTCCCCATAAAAATCTCGATCGACTGTGGCAAATAAATAGGGATTATCGTAGGCTGCCCGACCGATCATGACCGCATCTACTAATTGTAAATGTTGTCTAGCCTGTTCTAAATTAATGATACCGCCGTTAATTTCAATAAACAAATGGGGAAACTGATTTTTTAGGCGATAAACATCATCGTAACGCAGGGGGGGAACGGTGCGATTTTCCTTGGGACTTAATCCCTGTAACCAAGCTTTCCGCGCATGGATGGTAAAACGTTGACAACCGGCATCTGCGACAATACGGACAAAATTCGCCATATTTTCGTAACTATCCTGATGATCAATGCCAATTCTCTGTTTTACAGTCACGGGAATCGATACAGCTTGATTCATTGCCGATATTCCCCTCGCGACTAATTCCGGGTTAGCCATCAAACAAGCGCCGAAATTGCCCTCTTTTACCCGAGAACTAGGACAACCCACATTGAGATTTACCTCGTCATAACCCATATCTTCGGCTATTTTAGCGCATTCTGCCAAAAGATAGGGATTATCACCCCCTAACTGCAAAGCGAGAGGTTTTTCTGCTAGGGAAAACCCCAGCAACTTATAGCGATCGCCGTGTTGAATCGCCATCGTCGTGATCATTTCCGTGTAGAGAAGGGGACGACGGCTAATTTGTCGCCAAAAATAGCGAAAATGGCGATCGGTATAATCCATCATCGGCGCCACACTTAAAATATTGCCCATCTTTCCCTTGATTTTCTCCTTCAGGGTAGCCATTGATCGCTGATCGGGACATTCTCCTGGTTTCCCCAGAGAAGAACCGGTCTTCCTCTCAACATATTTTAGAGCCTTTTGGTAAGTAGGTAGGCGTTAAAAATTATCAGACACCACCCTTATCAAGGGGGGACTAAGGGTAGGGTTGATTCATGAATCAACCCTACTATGAATCAACCCTAGGACTAAGGGGGGATCGAACCTAAAATCTATTTTTAATTTAATTATAACCAGCTACTTAAGTTGACTATCTAAATTACTCGTTAAGACTGCGCCGGAGAAAGGACAAGGGAGCTTTTTTGACTTACCTCCGTGGGATATTTGCCCCTTTAATCGTGTCGCGAATGACGAGTTTTTGTTCTTTGGAATAACCGGCAAAAGAACGAGTAGCAAGTAACTCAATTTCTATCCCCGTACCCGATCGCAAAGATTCCACAGGTAAGGGTAATTGACCGATATCGAGAATAAATTGATTACCCTCCTGTCGGATCAAATTAGCGGGCATATCTCCTTCATAGCGAGTGACAAAATCAGTTCTGGGACTGGTTTGCAGGTCGTCTGCTTGCCAACGAGTGACGCGATAACGCACTTTAAATTTAGTGCCGATTAAATTCGATTGGGAAGCTTTATCTTCGAGAAAAAGCCTTAAATCAGTACCATTTCCTGTAATACCTTTTGCTTCTAATTGGGTGACATCTCGTTCAAAAACAGCATTATAAACGACAAATTCCGTAACATTATTGCGTTTTTGAGTGGTTCCCTCGATCCAGAGGTCACTGGGGACAGTTACCTTCATTTCCTTTTGATCATCGAGGGTTAAAGTAAAACGCTGATTAGTAAACCGGTTAAACTCTTGGGGGGCATTCCAAATTAAAATAAAAGAACGTTCCGATCGATCTACTAAAATCCGATATTGATCATCGATCAGGGAACCGGGGGCAAATAAAGACACTGCCCCGGTGCGAGTTTCCCAACTATTTTTAGATAGAATATAACCCCGTTCTTTTAACTCCGAAAGGGGAACAGTTGCGCTCGGTTGATCGGCAGTTAAAGGGCGATCGATTTGAATTAAAGTTAACTGTCCTAAACGACCCTCGCGACCGTTACGACCACTATTACCCGTCGCCCCATCGAGACCATCCTGACAGCTAAATTCTCTGGTGGTACAGCTATAATTGGCATCACCCGGCCTACCGCTGCAGGTTTGAATTGTCCAGAAGGGTTGGGAACAGCGACAACCCTTGCCCCCCTGGCCTCCCTGACCCCCAAAACCCCCAGCGCCTCCGGCTGCATTGACCGTTACTTGTCTTAAAAAATCTAAATTAGTGGCATAGAGGGTTAAAGCGCCGCCATTGCCCCCATCACCCCCATCACCCCCATTGCCACCGTTACCACCACCGGCCGCCTGGAGATTTCTGGTTACGTTGCCCGGTTGACCGCTACAGTTGCCATCGCTGCCATTGCTGCCATTTTCACCATCGACCCCTTTTTGTCCTGAAATATCGAGTTTTAGGGGAGAACCATCGAGAAAAAGGGTTAAACTGTCACTATTTTTGCCTTGGCCGCCGACCTTGCCAGCTTTTCCGCTTTGTCCCTGTTTACCGAAAGTCTGTACATCGGAACCTTGGGCTAACCAAGAACAGCGATCGCCTGTCACCGTGGCGGGCATTAGGTACGGTAAAGGGATAAAAAAGGTGAATATTAATGATTTAGCCCAAAAATTCATGATTTTAGCGAATTTATCCGCAAAGACTCCGATCAATTCCCTCTTGATGACTTTTAGATCTAGATTTTTGTTTCCCCTCTATCAATAAGGTGCGCTATCATCCTACACTTACTTTGAGAAGGAAACAGCCAATCGCGAGGGTTACGCGCGTGAAAAAAGTATTAGCTATTATCTTAGGTGGCGGGGCTGGAACTCGCCTTTATCCGTTAACGAAACTGCGGGCAAAACCTGCCGTCCCCCTAGCGGGAAAATATCGCTTAATCGATATTCCCGTCAGCAATTGTATTAACTCCCAGATTGACAAAATCTATGTGTTGACGCAATTTAATTCCGCTTCCCTCAATCGTCACCTCAATCGTACCTATAATTTTACGGGTTTTAGTGATGGTTTCGTGGAAGTTTTGGCCGCTCAACAAACCATGGAAAATCCTCAATGGTTCCAAGGCACGGCCGACGCGGTACGACAATACATCTGGACGATGAAGGATTGGGATATCGATGAATATCTAATTCTCTCGGGAGATCATCTCTATCGCATGGACTACAGCAAGTTCATCGAACGCCATCGGGAAACTAACGCCGATATCACTTTATCGGTGGTTCCCATCGATGAACGTCGGGCCTCCGCTTTTGGGGTGATGAAAATTAATGATTCGGGGCGAATTGTCGATTTTTATGAGAAACCCAAAGGGGCAGAATTGGAAAGAATGCGGGTAGATACGACGATTTTAGGCTTAAGTCCCGACCAGGCCCGTCAAAGTCCCTACATCGCTTCCATGGGAATTTATGTCTTTAAAAAGAATGTTTTAATCGATCTGCTCGATGCCAATAAAGAACAGACCGATTTCGGCAAGGAAATTATTCCCTCGGCGGCTAAAGACTACAATCTTCAGGCTTATTTATTTAAGGGTTACTGGGAAGATATCGGGACGATTGAAGCCTTTTATGAGTCTAATCTCGCCTTGACCCAACAACCCAATCCCGCCTTTAGTTTCTACGATGAAAAAGCCCCCATCTATACCCGTTCTCGCTATCTGCCACCCACAAAAATGCTCAATTGTACGGTGACAGAATCGATGATTTCTGAAGGTTGTATTCTCAAAGAATGTCGCATCCATCACTCGATTTTAGGTATTCGTAGTCGAGTCGGCAAAGACTGCACGATCGAGGATACAATGCTGATGGGATCGGACTTTTATGAGTCTTTCCCCGAACGGGAAAGTCTCGTCCGAGATGGCAAAGTTCCCATGGGTATCGGCCCCGGTTCCACTATTCGTCGGGCAATTGTGGACAAAAATGCTCGCATTGGTGCCAATGTTTTAATTGTTAACAAGGATCGTGTGGAAGAAGCTAATCGCGAAGATTTAGGTTTCTATGTTCGCAGCGGCATCGTGGTTATTTTCAAAAATGCCACTATTCCCGACGGGACGGTGATTTAATCTATCAGTTATCAGTTATCAGTTATCAGTTTTTCCATTTTTCTAGTTATTATCGCTTGGATATAGCCGCAGGCTGATGGCTTCAGCTAATTACCTAGACAATTCCCTTGAAATCCTATCCTTTTCTAGAAGTGATGGCAACATCTACCGAGCAGCTCTTCTGAAAATCAGAAAAATTTCTATATTTTTGGCTCTGATTCTAGGTTTTCAATTAACCTTAAATTAAAGCCCTAAGACTTAGATAGAAGCCATTCAAAGGATATTTATGAAAGCCAAAATTGCGATCGCTTGTCAGGGAGGTGGTAGTCAAACTGCTTTTACTGCCGGTGCCTTGAAAGCATTATTTGACAATAAAGTGCAAGATTACTTTAATATTGTCAGTCTCAGTGGTACTTCTGGCGGTGCTATCTGTGCATTTTTCACCTGGTATGCTCTCAAAAAAGGTGATAGCGTCGTTTGGAAAAGAATGATTGATTTTTGGGAAGATAATAGCACTCAAACTCCCCAAGAAAAGCTATTTAATGACTCAGCTATTAAAGCTCTAGAATTAGCCAGCAAAGGATTAATTCCCCAGTATAATCTCAGTCCTTCCTCTCCAATTACTAAAACCTTATTTTCCCTAGCTACCTACGGTTTACGCGGTCGCTTTACCAACTTTGATCAGTTACTAAGAGCGCATATTGATTTCTCGGAATTAGCCACTTGGGGAGCTAAACCAGAACCACCAATTTTATTAATGGGGGCCTGTAATGTCCTGACAGGAAAATTAAGTAAATTTAACTCGCGCGAGGAAGCGGTTAAAATTGAACATATCCTAGCTTCTGCCTGTGTTCCTAACATTTTTCCTGCCGTCACCATTGAAACTATGGCCTACTGGGATGGACTATTTTCCGATAATCCCCCCATCCGTTCTTTAATTCGCCGTGAATTTGTTGGAATCGAAAATATTCCCGATGAAATTTGGGTAATTAAAATTAATCCCACCTCTAGAGATAAGATCCCCGTGCAATCCGATGATATTGCTGATCGCCGTAATGAATTAGAAGGCAATGTTTCCCTATTTCAAGGTCTCGATCAGATTGACTTTCTCAATCAATTATTTCTCAAAGGAGCCTTTAAAGAGGAATTTTTGAGCGAGATCGGATTAACAGAACCATTAAAAATTCCTAAATCTTTCCCGGAAGATCCCGATCAGGATTACCATATTCCCATGATCGAAATGTCGGCGGAATTAGCCCATAGTCTCAACTACGAAAGTAAACTCGATCGCTCTCCTGCCAATATCCAGCGTCTGATTGCTGACGGGGAAAAACAGGGAAAACAATTTCTAGAACATCGACTAAAAGCTATGGGTTTAAGATAGTTTTTGAGGTTTCAAAAACGGCAAAAATAAGGATTAAATTGCACAAAATCCTTAAATAGACCATTCAGTTGATTATTATTCATTCTTAATTCTCCTGACGACCGGCTACTGGCTACTGACTCCTAACCCTAACAACAATTTTTGATTTTTATAAGAGGTCTAATGATCACTGATTTTCATTGACTAATACCCGTCCGGATAGATCGTAAATCATAATATCCCATTGCCCATTTTTTGCCGCTTCAAAAGCCACTTTAGAACCATCGGCACTGATGATCGGATTGCGTACTTCCGCGAGCAGATCGGGAGCAATTTCCCTTCTCTGTTGAGTTTGTCGATCGTACAGATAAATAGCCGTTTTTCCCTGACGACTAGCAGTAAAAACGATATAACGACCATCTTCACTAATGGAAGGACTAGAAGCGATCTGATCGAGAGAATTTAGTCCGGGTAAAGGCAGTAAACGGCGATCGATGGCATCAAAAAGATAGATAGCTTGGGAACCATTGCGATCGGACGCAAAAACGAGATAGCGAGAGGCAAGATAGGGAGTTAATTCACTAGCAGCACTGTTTAAAGTTCTCCCCCCTCGATCGAAAGGAAAAGACAATAAACTGGGATAACCCGCACATCCAGTTAACAAACTAATTACAGCAACAAGACTAATAAAAAAATAACGTTTCACGGTTTGGGACTGTCAACGGGACTGCCATCGGCAATATCTAACTCGATATTCGGACCGCGATCAAGAACCTCCACATCCCATTGTCCCCGACGAGCGGACTCAAAGACAAGATAACGACCATCGGGACTAAGACGGGGATTTCGCAACCAACCGCGATAATTTTGACTCAATAACTCAGAACGATCGGTAATGCGGTCATATAAAGCGATGACGGGACGACCCTCAATAATCACCACATAAGCCAGATAACGCCCCGTTTGGCTTAAACTGGGGCTATCGGTAATTTCTTGACCCGTATATAATCCCCCTAGGGCCTGGTATTGTTTTGTCTGCAAATCATAAAGCAGCATCTGATTACTACCGCGGCGATTAGACAGCAAAGCAAGCCAACGACCATCACCGCTCAGGGCAGGTTTTTCGTCATTATAGCGACTATTTAGGGTTCCTGTAGAGAAACCGGGGTTATTGAGATTACAACCGCCTATAACCCCTAAAAACAAGCAGATAAACAGTAAAAAGGGAGCTTTGGTCATCGGACCTACTCCTTAATAATCAAACCTAGTCGGATTATCATTACTCGACTCCCGTTCACTATTATCCGGTCTCTCCCAATCTTCTCGATCGCTCGTATCGTTAGGATCGATCGGTTGATAATCGACGTATTCCCCTTTAAATGGCGGATCATCCTCAATTATTGGGCGAGGACGACGTTTTTGGCTAGTGCGGGGCGGTTTACTGCTCGTCTCTTCACTAGCGGGACGACGACGGGGACGGGGACTGGTTTCTTCCCAATCATCACCGCTACGGCGCTGATCATAAACATCTCGATCGCTAGTGGGGGAACTATTGCGGGGACGACGATTAGCCGTTTTGCGACTGCTAGGATCGGCCGGCCGACGGGTGCGGGTGCTGCGGGGTTCCTCGTCCTGATAACTAGAAGTGCGGGAAGAGCGGGGATCATCGTAACCGCGTAAACGGGGATTATCTTCGTAACGTTCCTCCGGTTCGTAGGTGTCGAGGGGTTCTAATTCGGCCCGATATTCCCGACTCACAGGACGTTCATCCACAAAAGACGTGCCGCGGCGGGCCTGTTCCGTGGTTAAACCCCGCAATTTTACCGTCTCGAAGGCAAAAAACACCGCTGCCCCGGTCAGCAAAAATTGTCCGAATTGCAAAATCGGATCCAGTCGCCACCCTTGAAAAAGTAGAATCAAACCGCACAGTAAACCAACGGCGGCAAAAAATATATCATGATCCCTGGAAAGTTCCGGCCGCACCGAGCGCAGGAAGTATAACCCAGCTCCGGCCACTGCCAGAAAAATTCCCAAGATACTGGCCGAATTCAGCCCAAAATTGACCATCTTTATCTCCCTTCTCGGTGCTTAAATTCAAGAATCGAGTCTTTATCTATAGCGGTGAGCTATTAGCCGTCAGCTTTCAGCAGCAATCTTGCTGTTTTTAACTCTAGGCATCGAGCTATATTCTAACCCCAAAGTCTAGCAATATATTAACCACCCTCGTTCACACAACTATTGTTAGGGGAGTGGGGAGATTTTATCAGTGATCAGTAAACAGTAAACAGTAATCAGTAATCAGTGAACTGAAAACTGATCACTGATAACAAGGGACGAATCTAAGGCCTGATTGGTTAAGCTAAAAGCTTTGATGTGCTTAGTTTCTAACCTTCTTTTTAGGTAGGAGAATTGTCAGATTCTGTCTTTTGCCTGTTGCCTGTTGCCTCTTGCCTTCAGAAGCTGATAACTGATAACTGAAAAGGCTGACGGCTGAGATTTTAACAAAATCTTTAGGTTTTGCCTATTGACAGGATTAAATAAATGTGATATGTGGGTTTCGGGCATTTTAACGTGATTTCTTGATCACTTTTTAGCGATCGCTATCGTTGGGAAGTTAATCGCCAAAAGTCTGAAAGGAGGGATTTTCATTGATGTAGCTGATGGTGAATTGGTAAAGTGCGTAAGTACCAATCTAAGTAAGATCAGACAGAAATTTTTCTGTCATATGATAAAATTAACTTAACCTAGGCAAGAGGGAATTAGCATAGAATGTGAGTATGATCCAGGCTAAAATATATAGTCTGTTTGTATTCATAGTCCACTCAATCCATAAAATAAGGTGTGAGGATTGACCCATGTCAAAACTATTCAAGAATTTAGTAAAGGTAACTCCTTTAGTATTAGGTGCTTCCGTAGCGGCTGCTGGCAGCGCAGTGGCTCAAACTATGCCTGGTACACCTCAACTCAAGGTTGATCCAGTAGCGCAACAACAACTTGATCGCATTCAACGCGCCCAAAATAGTCAGCAGATTAATACGGGTGTTTATCAGGGTTCCATGTCCCAGGTGACTAGCGTTAACCAACTGCGGGACGTATCTCCCACCGCTTGGGCCTACGAGGCATTAAGAAGTCTTGTGGAACGTTACGGTTGTATCGTGGGTTTTCCCGACCGTACCTTCCGCGGTGATCGTGCCACCACTCGTTGGGAATTTGCCGCAGGTTTAAACGCTTGTTTAAACGTCATGGAACGTTTAATTCAAGATGGTGTCGGGGTACTCAGAGAAGATATCGATAAATTAAAACGTCTTGTTCAAGAATTTGAGACCGAACTAGCGGCTTTAGGAGCTAGAGTAGATAACCTTGAACAGCGCGTTGCTTTCTTGGAAAACAATCAATTTTCTACCACCACCAAACTCAGAGGCGAGGTCATCTTCAGTATCGCCGATAGCTGGGGGGGTCAAGCTTCCATTACCAATACCAACGGTACGGTGACTGATGGCAGCAATCAAGATCAGACTCAAACAGTATTTAATAATCGGGTACGACTCAACTTTGAAACCAGCTTCACCGGTAAAGATTTGTTGAGAACCCGTTTACAAGCGGGTAACTTTAACACCACTTTCAACCAAAACGGTCCGACGAGAACCAACATGACCCGTCTGGCATACGATGATGGCCGGGACAATGACATAACCATCGATGACTTGTTCTACCGCGCTCCCATCGGCACTCCCTTCGGTAACATCACCGTTTGGGTTGGTGCTAACCAGTTAAACCTAGATGACGTTTTCATCACTGCTAACCCCTTCCTCGCCGATAGCGGTACAGGTGCTTTATCCCGCGGTCAACGCTACAATAACATCGTTTTCCGTGGTCCTTCCGGTGTTGGTGCTGGGGTCAGATTCAACATTGGCGATGTTTTCCAAGTTACGGGAACCTACCTAGCCGAGGGTGGGACTAATGGTGCCAGCAATCCTAACCCTGGTAGCGGTTTATTTAACGGTTCCTACAGTGCGGGTGCTCAGGTTGGTTTCTCCTTCATCAAATTTGCCGATATTAACTTCGTTTACGTTTACAGTTATCAAACTGCAGCCAGTATGAGTTCTGGTTTATTCGGTAACGTCAGCAGCCCTCTCACCGAGCGTCCCTTCGGTAACGTTGGTACTACTGCTAACCGTTTCGGTCTTCAGGCGAGCGCCCAAGTTATCCCAGGAGTCTTAAATCTAGCGGGCTGGGCTGGTTACGCCGATGCTTCGGCCACGGGAGTTAATGATGCGATCGGAGACAATAACACTGGTATCTGGTCTTGGAACCTTAACCTCTCCGTTCTCGACCTCTTTGCCGAAGGTGCGGCGTTTTCTTTAGGTGGTGGTCAAGTGCCCCGTTCCGATAAAGAAAGCAGCACCTCTTACATGGTAGAAGCTCAGTATAAGTTCCCAGTCACCAAAAACATCCTGATTACCCCCGGTGCCTATGCGATCTTCAATGCTAACAACCGTAATAACGACACCATTTTTGTCGGTGTCCTCCGGACAACTTTCCGTTTCTAAGCTGAGTTGACGGACTTGGTAAATAAGAACGGTGGGATTTATAGATCTCACCGTTTTTTTGCTTTTAACTTTTCACTGGATATAACCATTTATGAGAAGATGATCGGAGCGTCCCAAACGCTGCTATATTTACTTCGCCTATTTAGTTGCTTATCTATGCACTCTCTGTCTTTCCCCCGTCGCACTAAAATTGTGGCCACGATTGGCCCAGCCTCGCAAAATAAGGAAACATTACGTCAGATGATCAAGGCGGGGGCGACGACATTTAGATTAAACTTTTCCCATGGCGATCACGATTACCATCGTCACAGCATTAATCTGATCCGTCAGTTAGCCTTTGAACTCAATCAACCCATTGGCATCCTTCAGGATCTACAGGGGCCAAAAATTCGCTTAGGTAAATTTGCCTGTGGGTCGATTACCCTGAAACCAGGGGAACCCTTTATCCTTACTTCTAGGGATGTGGAATGTAATCAGGAAATAAGTTCCATTAGCTATCCCTCGCTGGCCCAAGAAGTCCCAGAAGGTTCGAGAATTCTCCTCGATGATGGTAAAGTCGAAATGCGGGTGGAATCAGTGGATCGTTTGAAAGGAGACCTGTCCTGTCGCGTGGTGGTTGGGGGTGTCTTATCCAGTAATAAAGGGGTAAATTTTCCCAACGTCTATCTGTCGGTGAAAGCTTTAACCGATAAGGACAAAAAAGATTTAATGTTCGGACTGCTGTGGGATGTGGATTGGATCGCCCTTAGTTTTGTGCGTAATCCCCAAGATATCCTCGAAATTAAAGAATTAATCGCCAGTGCGGGTAAATCTATCCCCGTGATCGCTAAAATTGAAAAACACGAGGCGATCGAGGAAATGGAGGAAATTTTATCCCTCTGTGATGGTGTTATGGTGGCTAGGGGGGATTTAGGAGTAGAATTACCAGCCGAAGACGTGCCAATCCTGCAAAAACGCCTGATTAATACCGCTAATCAGCTAGGCATCCCGATTATCACCGCCACTCAAATGCTTGACAGTATGGCCAGTAATCCTCGTCCCACCCGCGCCGAGGTTTCGGACGTGGCTAATGCGATTTTAGATGGCACTGATGCGGTCATGCTTTCCAATGAAACGGCTGTGGGTCATTATCCCATCGAAGCGGTGGCAACCATGGCCCGCATTGCCGAAAGGATCGAACGGGAACAGATCAATAGTGCCGCTCGCTCTAACAATAAACAATCGATTCCTAACGCTATTTCCTCGGCAGTCAGTCAAATTGCCGAACAATTGGGGGCAGCGGCAATTATTACCCTGACAAAAACCGGCTCTACTGCCCGTAATGTCTCCCGATTTCGCCCCAAAACCCCGATTTTAGCCGTTACTCCCCATCGAGAAGTGGCACAGCAGTTACAGCTAGTTTGGGGCGTAAAACCGATGTTATTGCTCGATTTACCCTCCACTAGCCAAACTTTTCAAGTGGCGATGAATCTTGCCCAGGAAAATAACCTCCTAGCGGATGGTGAGTTAGTGGTGATGACGGCGGGAACTCTGCAAGGGGTGGCCGGTTCCACGGATTTAATTAAGGTGGAAGTGGTAAAATCCCTTTTGGGCAAGGGTACGGGTATCGGCCAGGGTGTGGCTAGTGGCCGGGCGCGAGTAGCCCATAATGCCCGAGAAGTGGGTAGTTTTAGTAGTGGGGAGATTTTAGTCGTTCCCACCACCAGCGCCGAATATGTGGATATGATGCGGAAAGCTGGCGGAATTATCACCGAAGATACCGCGATGAATAATCACGCCGCTACTATCGGTTTAAAATTGGGTATTCCTGTGATTGTCGGGGTTAAAGATGCCACGAAAATTATCCGCGAAGGGGTGATCATTAGTCTCGATGCTCAACGGGGTTTAATTTATTCTGGTATTGGCAATGGCACAGCAACTATGAAAAACTGAGTCGGTTATCAGTATTCTCCGAGTCAGGAGACAGAAGACAGGAGACGGGAGACAGGAGACAGGAGACAGGTTTTATTTATTCTCCCCATCCCCCCACACCCCACACCCAACACCCAACACCCCAACACCCAACACCCATTTTCACTTGTCTATGAGCGATTCTTACTCTCCTCCCGTCGACAATCCGGCCTATACTGTTGAACAAGCGATCGCTAATATCCAGCAAAGAGAAGACCTAGGGGCGCGTTATTATGCCGCTTGGTGGTTGGGTAGATTTCGTGTTCGTCAACCGGAGGCGATTTCGGCCTTAATTGCCGCTTTAGAGGACGAAAGCGATCGCACTCCCGATGGCGGTTATCCCCTGCGACGCAATGCCGCCAGTGCTTTAGGGAAATTAGATGATCTCAGTTGTCTTCCCGCTTTGATTGCCTGTCTCGACTGTGAAGATTATTATGTGCGCGAATCGGCTGCCCAGGCATTGGAAATGCTTCAGGATCGAAGCGCGATCGCACCTTTAAAGAAACTATTAGAGGGTGGCATCGAAGTGGCCGTTTTAGTGGCGGGAAAACCCCATTTAGTCCAACCCTACGAAGCGATTATCGAGGCATTGGGAACCCTGCAAGCGACGGAAGCGATTCCCCTCATTGAACCGTTTTTAAAGCATTTCGTCGAAAAAGTGCGTTATGCGGCTGCCCGCGCCCTCTATCAACTCACGGCTAACCCCCACTATGGCGATATTCTGATTAATGCCTTGCAAGGGGAAGAATTACAGCTGCGTCGTTCTGCTTTAATGGATTTAGGCGCTACGGGTTATCTGCTGGCTGCTCCTGCGATCGCTAATACTTTGGCGGAAAATAGTCTGAAACTGGTTGCTCTCAAGGAACTTTTAGAAAACCATCTAAAAAACAATTCTAGTGGCGAAAATATCTCCGAAATTCTCACTTTAATGGATAGTTTATTGTAATTAATAATTGGTTATTTTTTATCTAAATTAAAACTGATAAAATCCAGAGGTTTTATGCTAATTCAAAACGATTATGCTGGCTGGCTAAACGAAACAATCACTCTGTTAAAACAAAAAAACTTTGATCAAGTTGACTGGGAAAACTTGATCGAGGAGATAGAAAGTTTGGGCAGAAGTCAAAAACGTGAACTCCGCAACCGGTTAACCACCATCTTAGAACACTGCCTCAAACTTTGCTATACTGATTACGTTGAGGATTATCGAGGTTGGCAAGAAACTATGAGGCGCAGTCAACGGGAACTAGAAGAACTTTTGAGCGATTCTCCTAGTTTAAAACCCTACTGGGAGCAAGTATTTTTAGATTGCTATGCCACGGCTTTAAAAAGCTTGCGAGATAGCCCAGATTATCAATCTTTTAACTTTCCCGATGATTGTCCTTTTCCCCAAGAAATTAGTCAGATTTTACAGAAAAAAGTTTGGCGATAAAATTATCTTTAAAAGTTTGTTAGTGGGTTTAGAAGACGGTCAAATCTGGGACGATGTCCGCTCAAATTATACTTCATCTTTATGAGAAATGCTGTAAATAATTGGTTATTTTCTAGGGAAATTCAAACTCATAAAATCCAGAGGTTTTATGCTAATTAAAACCGATTATGCTGGCTGGCTGAACGAAACAATCACTCTGTTAAAACAAAAAAACTTTGATCAAGTTGACCGGGAAAACTTGAGCGAGAAGATAGAAAGTTTGGTAGTCTTAGGCTAAGTTTCTAGGTCATTGGTTTATGGGGTAGCCAAATATCCTAAAACAGGATAGAGTATTGATATTCATCCTGTTTATAAGACGATAAAAAAATCCATGGATATACCTGAGCCTTCCCATAGCCTGGCAAGTATAAAAAAGAATAAAGCAACAAGCACTGTTGGGCGCGGCAAAACTGTCCAACTTACTGAGAAACTAGCTTTTTCAGCTTGGAATAACAGCAGTGTTAGTCTGAGTCTTGGTAATAGCATTGAACATTATGATTCTTGGGAACAACCTATAGTAATAATCTCAGACGGAGGCTACGGTCTTTTAGGATTTGAAGGTGATACATCAGATCATCTTGACTTACCTGAATGGTATGAACCTCATGTGGAAGCTTGGTCTAAGTTGGCCTTGCCAAATACAACTCTTTGGTTTTGGAACTCAGAAATTGGCTGGGCTGTGGTACATCCAATACTTGAGAAATTTGGTTGGCGATATGTTAATTGTAATATATGGAATAAAGGAAAAGGTCATATTGCAGGTAATGTCAACACAGAAAAAATAAGGCGTTTTCCGGTGGTTACAGAGGTTTGCGTCCAATACGTTAGAGAAGTCAAAATTGCTGACTTAACACTTAAAGAATGGCTCCGAAAGGAATGGTTAAGATCGGGCTTACCTTTGCGTCAAGCTAATTTAGCTTGTGGTGTTGCAGATGCGGCAACAAGAAAATATTTTGACCAAGGACATTTATGGTATTTTCCCCCACCCGAAATGTTTGAAAAATTAGTTTTCTATGCCAACGAACACGGAAACCCAGAGGGAAAACCCTATTTTTCTAAAAATGGCCAGCGTCCTTTAACAGGTAAAGAGTGGGAGAAGATGCGCTCTAAATTTAATTGCCCTCATGGTTTTACAAATGTTTGGGATCGTTCAGCTTTGCGCGATGATGAACGAATTAAGTCTCAGGATGGTAAAGCTGTTCACTTAAATCAAAAGCCACTGGATCTGATGAAATTAATTATTGAAGCTTCAAGTGAGGAACAGGATGTGGTTTGGGAACCATTTGGGGGGCTTTTCAGTGCCTCTTTAGCTGCCAATATCCTGAATCGAAAAGCTTTCGCTTGTGAAATTGACGAAACTTATTTCTATTATGGAGTCAAAAGGTTTAGTCAAGTAGTTCATCGGAAATTTTGGGTCTGAAACCCCGCCGTTCTAGGTTGGCTTTACGTTAGAATTAAAAGGCCAGTCTCGAAAACCAAGTGGACGGCGCAGCACCTTGAAAACTCGGCTTAGGGGGTTCCGACCAGAAAAG